>DROX01000032.1 GCA_011321725.1 Nitrospirota bacterium
GATACTTTATTCACGAGGATTCTTACAAAGGGATTAAGCTGAGAATCTATCTGCTGCAGGAGGATGAGGGGCTTGCAAGGCGATATCTTGATTACACAAAGAGGTATCTGAAACTCTACGAGAGCCTCCTCGGCAGCTTCCCCTACGATAGCTTCTCCATAGTTGAAAGCCCTGAGCAGGAGGGCATCTCCCTACCGGGCTATGCGGTCTTCGGTTCAAGGGTCCTGAGGCTACCCTTCATAGTGGAGACTTCCCTTGGCCATGAGATAGTGCATCAATGGTTTGGTGCCTATGTGGATGTGGACTACGAGAGGGGCAACTGGTCTGAGGGGCTTACAACATACCTTTCGGATTATCTCTATGAAGAACAGAAGGGACGGGGCAGGGAATACAGGAAAAAGATACTCACTGATTATGAAAACTATGTTACACCTGACAAGGAGATCAGCCTGAGGGAGTTCAGGTCAAGGTCAGACTTTGCCACCCGCACCATAGGGTATGGTAAATCGGCAATGCTCTTTCACATGCTCAGGAGGATGGGAGGTGACGAGCTCTTCTATAAATCCCTGAGGAGGTTCATCAAGGAAAACGCTGGAAGGCAGGCATCCTGGGACGACCTGAGAAAGGCCTTTGAGGCGGTCTATGGCAGAAAACTGGATGGCTTTTTCAAACAATGGCTTGAGAGAAAGGGCCTGCCCCGGATTGAGGTGGAGGCAGCCCATGTAACATACAGAAAGGGGGCCTACAGGCTAACCCTCACACTGTCAGAGACCGGTGATATCTATGACCTCAACATCCCCGTCAGGATAGGATATGCAGATAAAGAGGAAACCCTCAATGTAAACCTTAAGGAACGGACAAGAACCTTTGAGTGGTCCTTTCCAGAGAGGCCCGTAAGGGTAGCGGTTGATCCGGATTATGACCTGATGAGGAGGCTTGCCGAGCCAGAGATACCGCCTGTGCTGTCAGGCTTCACCGGCAAGACCGATTCATTTATCATTGTACCTGAGGGATATAGTGGACTTATTGAAAGGCTCGGGGAGATATTCCCCGACAGGAAGGACAATATCGTCCAGGAGAAGGCATATAAGTTCAACAACACAAAGGACCACTCCCTGCTTATCATCTCAAAGGACTCCCCGGTCTTCAGACGTCTCTTTGCCAGAGCCCCCTCCTATGATGGTGATACGCTGGTGAGGGTCTACAAGAATCCCCTGAAGAGCAGGTATGTGGTTGTGCTTGTTGATGGGACTGACAGAGAGGGGATCCTTAATGTACTGAAGAGGCTGAAACACTACGGCAACTACTCCAGGCTTGTCTTCAGACAGGGAAGGAACATCCTGAAGGAGACCGATGAGTCGGACAATGGCATTGTGATTGATCTGAAGCTCACCATTGATACAGTGGATGTGAAGAGACAGCCTGACTTTGACGAGTTAATCAACAGTATAAAGGACAGGAGACTTATCTATGTGGGTGAGATGCATACAGCCTACTCCCACCACCTTGTCCAGTTTGAGATAATCAAGAGGCTCTTTGAGAAGAACAAAAGGCTCATGATCGGGATGGAGATGTTCCAGAGGCCCTTCCAGAAATACATTGACCAGTACATTGAGGGGAGTATTTCAGAGGATGAGTTCCTCAAAAAGACGGAGTACTTCAAGAGGTGGTCATACAATTATAACCTCTACAGGGACATCCTGCAGTTCGCAAGACAAAAGAGGATACCCGTAATAGCCCTGAACATAAAAAAAGAGATAGTTGATAAGGTCTCTAAGAAGGGGCTTGACGGACTTACCGATGAGGAGAAGAAACTCCTTCCGGACGATATTGACATGACCAATGAGGAGTACCGTGAGAGTCTCAAGGATATATTCATGCAGCACAGAAACCCTGATAAAAAGGACTTTGACAACTTTTATCTCTCCCAGTTGCTCTGGGACGAGACAATGGCACACACCATTGTGGAAAGCCTGAAAAAGAATCCCGGATACCAGATGGTGGTTCTCGCTGGAAACGGTCATCTTCAGAGCTCCTGGGGGATACCCTCAAGGGTGAAAAGACTCATGGATGTGGACTACACCCTCATACTCAACTCACCCGGGGAGGATATCAACAGGGGGCTTGCAGACTATGTACTCTTTCCCTCCTATGTGCCGGCACCCCAGGCCCCCAGGCTTGGTATACTCACGGAGGAGACAGAGGAGGGCCTTGAGGTCAAAAGGGTCTTTGATGGAACACCTGCCTCCAGGGCAGGCATAGAAGAGGGTGATATAATCCTGTCCATTGACGGCCGTGAGATCAAAGGGCTTGATGACCTAAAGATACTCCTTTTACACAAAGCAAAGGGTGACAGGATAAAGGTGAAAGTGAGCAGAAGTGTATTCATCTTCGGCTCAGAGGAGACAACAATGGAGTTGACACTGTAGGATAAAAACAGCTTGATTGTTTTCTCCGTAAGTGCAGAAATGACAGGACCATGGACAGCGCTCCCGGGGCATTAAGGATCCGTATAAAGGGCAGGGTGCAGGGTGTAGGCTTCAGGCCCTTTGTCTACAACCTTGCAAGATCACTGAACCTGAGAGGCTATGTAAAGAATACATCAAAGGGGGTATACATAGAGGTTGAAGGCGGAAACCTTGACGAGTTTGTGGAGAATCTCAAAAAGAACCCGCCGCCACTTGCAAGTATTGAATCCATAGATGTAGAGGACTCAACACCTTCGGGTTTCAATGATTTCATTATCGCCAGGAGCGAGGATGAGGGCAGCTTTACCCATGTCTCCCCCGATGTCTCCGTCTGTGAGGACTGCCTGAGGGAACTCCTTGACAGCACTGACAGACGCCACCTCTACCCCTTTATAAACTGTACAAACTGTGGTCCAAGGTATTCCATAACACTCAGGCTTCCCTACGACAGACCAAACACAACAATGCGTGTCTTCAGGATGTGTCCTGAATGTGAAAGGGAGTACAATGACCCTGCGGACAGGAGGTTTCATGCCCAGCCCAATGCCTGTCCTGTCTGCGGTCCCTCACTGAGCCTGGTGTTAATCAATAATGATCTCCAGCACCTTGCGGATAAGGACCCCCTTTTAAGCACGATCAGGATCCTCAAGAAGGGCGGGATCGTGGGGATAAAGGGGCTTGGTGGCTTCCATATCGCCTGCGATGCAACAGACGGTGAGGCTGTAAAGCTCCTGAGGGAAAGGAAACGGAGGAGCAACAAACCCTTTGCCCTTATGGCCCCTGATGTTGAGACCATCAGGCGGTTCTGTCTCACAACACCCTATGATGAACTCCTTGTCACCTCTGAGAGGAGACCCATCGTGCTCTTCAGAAAAAGACCTGACTGCAGCCTCCCCGAGGATATAGCACCCAATAACAGCCACCTTGGCTTCATGCTGCCCTATACACCACTGCACTACCTCCTCTTTGCATATCCCCGGGAGAAGGATGGGGAGGGGCACCACTTCCATGCCCTTGTGATGACAAGCGGCAATATATCGGAGGAGCCCATAATCCATGAAAACGAAACAGCCATGCAGAGGCTTTCCCACCTTGTGGATGCCTTTCTCTTTCACAACAGGGAGATCTATATGCGTGTTGATGACTCAGTGATAAAGGAAGGGACATTCATAAGAAGGGCAAGGGGATATGTCCCCGAGCC
>DROX01000033.1 GCA_011321725.1 Nitrospirota bacterium
TGAAGTGAAACAAAGGAGGTGTACAGAGATGAGAGAGGAAAGGAAGAGAGCCCTGATGATAGGAAGAAGGATGGGAGCAGTGGTAGGAGGGATAATCTTTCTGGTGTTCGGGATAGTGCCCGGGTTTTACTTTGGCAGTTATGCCACTGTGGTACTGTTGAACCATCTCTTTGGCGGGCCGATTGAGCCAAGTATTATCGTGAGGATGCTTGTTGTGGTTGGTACGATAATGGGACTTTTCTGCACGGCAGCGGTGAGCATAGTGGTGGGAGCAGTGGCAGGAACCCTGCTTGCCTATGCAGTGGATGCCATTGCTGAGGCTGCAAAGGCCGAACCTAAGGTCAAAGAGGCCGAGTCAACTGTTCACAACAGATAGAAGCCACCGACCCCTGGTCGGGGCTTCTTTCCTCAAAAGTTATCAACATGCTTCGCAGTAGTAATGGATTACCAATCAAGTACGCCCCCGAGGGGTTACTTTAAAAAGGCCTTTGCCTTGTAAAATTAAGTGATCATGTATCACCCCTTTTCGTCCTCATCATCAAGCATCCTGTACTTTGGACCCTCGGGGTCATCATACTGGCCACTCTTAATGGCCCAGATGTAGACAAGGTAACCAGCCATCCCGAGAATAAACACCACAAATATCAATAGAAAAACTGTCCACATGTCAAATGCCTCTAAATTTCAACAATCTCAATGAATTACCCACTACCACAAGGGAGCTTGTCACCATGAATATGGCCGATACAATGGGGTGAATCCTGCCTGCAACTGCAAGGGGTATTGTGATTATATTATAAGAGAAGGCCCAGAAGAGGTTCTGTTTTATCGTTCTCATCACCTTCCTTGAAAGAACAAGGATATCCCTTATCAACAGAAGCTCGGGTCTTATGATCACCACATCTGCTGATTCAAGGGCTATATCAGTTGCGCGGCCAAGGCTGATGCCCACATCAGCCTCAATCAGGGCGGGTGCATCATTTATCCCGTCTCCTACCATGATTACACTATGTCCCATCTTCTTCAGCTCCCTGACAATCTCTGCCTTCTCCGCAGGCTGAACAGAACTGTACCATCTATCAACACCCGATCTCCTGGCCACCTCTCTGACCACACCCTCTGTGTCACCACTTACAATAACAGGTTCAAGACCCATCCCTTTCAGGCCCTCTATCAACCCATCCGCCTGTTCCCTGAGTTCATCACTCAGGATAAATAGAGCGTCTATTTTACCGTCAACCACAAGGAAAATCAGGCACCTGCCCTTTTCGGTCATCTCGTTATGGAGAGTGATGATCCCTTCCGGTATCTCCTCAACGGTCTCCTTCAGCATCTCAAGATTACCCAGGTAGCAGACCCTGCCATTAACAACCGCATATATGCCCCTTCCGGGAAGCGTTCTGTGCTCCCTTATTTGCATATCATGGGCATTGCTACCTGAAGACAGGGCCCTGGCTACTGGATGGCTTGAAAGTGATTCCATTGCGCTGACGATCAAAAGGGCCTTTTCTCTGTCCCCGAAAAAGATGGTCTCAATCAGGGAGAACTGCCCACGGGTCAGGGTGCCGGTCTTGTCAAGGAGGATAGAGGTGGCACCGGAGAGCCTTTCAATGATATCACCACCCTTTACGACTATCCCTCTT
This sequence comes from Nitrospirota bacterium, assembly GCA_011321725.1. Lineage (GTDB taxonomy): Bacteria > Nitrospirota > Thermodesulfovibrionia > Thermodesulfovibrionales > JdFR-85 > JAADHP01. The sequence goes on from DROX01000033.1 coordinate 1,644, forward strand.
CTTGAGGCCGCCTGCGAACCTGTAAGTATTGCAAGGGGTGTGGCAAGACCCAGTGCGCAGGGGCAGGCAACAACAAGCACGGAAACCGTATTGACCAGGGCTGCCTCAACAGATCCACTCCGATACCAGTAGATGAATGTTGCCAATGCAATGGCTGTAACAAAGAACACGAAATACTGTGATACCCTGTCAGCAAGCCTCTGCACAGGCGCCCTCCTGGCCTGTGCCTCCTGTACGGTCCTGATTATGCTGTTCAGTACCGTCTCATCACCTGCAGCCCTTACCTCCACCCTTATGGGGTTGGTGAGATTTATTGTGGCAGCATACACCTCGTCTCCTCTGGCCTTTCTCACCGGCATCGCCTCACCAGTAAGCATGGATTCATCCACCTCTGTCTCACCCTCCACCACAGCACCATCCACGGGTATCCGCTCTCCTGGTAGTATCTCCACTGAGTCACCTTTTCTTACACTGTCAACCGAAATCTTCTTTATACCCCCTGGGGTTATAACACGGACAGACTCAGGTGCAAGCTCTGCAAGCATTGATACAACCCGTGAGGCCTTTGTCCTTGATATGGTCTCCATGTATCTGCCAAGAAGTATAATGGTTATTATCATCGCTGCGGAATCAAAATATACCTCACCGCCCCTGAATATCATGAGTATGCTGAAAAGATACGCACTCGTTGCACCAAGGGTTATCAGGGTATCCATATTCAGAAAACCCCTTTTAAGACCTGCAACGGTACCTTTTATGAAGGGGTATCCTGCATAAAGGACAACAGGAGTTGCAAGTGCCCAGCTGATCAACTGGAATGCCCTTTTATAGAAGGGGGTTATATCCTGGAAGTATCCTGCATAGAGGGCAACACTCAGGAGCATTATCTGCATACTGAAGAATGCACCAGTACCAAATCTTATAAGAAGGTCCCTTGCCTCCTCCCTTATAATCCCCGAGGATTTTCCTGTCAGTTCTGGCCTTGGTACGTAGCCAAGCTCGGAAATTCTCCTGAGTATATCCCCTACAGTTACCCTCTCCTGATCAAAGACCACCCTGGTTGCATAGGTAGCATAGTTCACCCTCACATCAATCACACCCTCTGCCCTTGCAAGATGTCTCTCTATAAGCCAGATACAGGAGGCACACCTTATGCCGGTAATGGTCAGTTCAAGCAGGGAATGCAAACCCTCCCTCCTCACAAGCCGTTCAAATCTCCCGGACTCTACAGACACAAACTCCGGTGTACCCGGCTCCCACCCCTCTCTCCTCCTGTAGAACTCCTCAAGCCCCTCGCTATTGAGTATCCTGTATACACCAAGGCACCCCTGGCAGCAGAAGAGGTTACCCTCCTCATCAGCCACAGCTGTTTCATCCCTTATTTCGGCAAGACAGTGTCTACACCTGTTCTTCAGATTCTTCTCCATATGAATATCACCCCGAGCACTACCATTATCAATGCGGCAGCCCTGTAAAGGCTCTTCCTTGATTTCATAAAGAATGTATTTGAGACAACCCCTGTCAGGGTCAGGGCAACAGATGTGGAAAGGCCGAAGATTCCCATGAGGCTCATCCCCTTCAGGATGGCGATGGCGGTGTTTTTCTCATCCACTGCAACCCTTGAAACCCCAATTAGCACTGTATAGAGAAGCCCGCAGGGCAGAAACCCCATTATAATCCCCAGGGGCAGGAGCATCCCCTCTGATCTCTGCAGCCTCAGCCTGCCAAGAAGTCTGATCAGTCTGTCCGTAAGAGAATTCCACAGGGATGCCTTTTTAATCCTGACAAATCCACCCGTAAGAAGCCCTGCCACCACCATCATGATGCCTGTTGTGACCATAAGTATATGCTGAAGCCCCTGTATCCTGAGCAGGCCCACCACAGATACCCCGGCTGAGACAAGACCGCCAAGAAACATATAGGTTGTTGTCCTCCCAAGGTTGTAATAGAGGTGCAAAAGGAGCGGACCGGGGAATCCCTTTGAAGAAAGATAAGCGAGATTAACAGCTGACCCTGTTTTTTTGAGCATGCCTGTATATCCAAACACAATGGGACCACACATACCCGTGCAATGGCCGAAACCGCCAAGGAGGCCGGTAAGAAGGTATGCCATATAAATGCCTTCAGTAGATAACATGGAATCTATACCTTACCCTCCCTGTCTCCGGAATCAAGAAGTCTGCCTGCCAGAGGGTTGAACCGCTCGGACATTTGACAATTATACCCTTCCCTTTATATTTGCCACCGCCGGTTTTCCTAAGCTCCAGGGTGTTTTCTCCCATGTACATCCCCGGCATGGTCAGTTCCATAACTATCCTTTCAGCCTCTACCGGCGGTGTTATCTCCAGATTGAAAACCGTTTCCTTCAAAGCCTCCGGGGGTGCCGGCTCGGTATAAAAGACCACCTTGTAATGTGAGAGTTCCTTCATGCATACACCCCTTGAAAGGTCGCAGTCAGCCACAGGGCGGTCTGCCGTGCATCCCCAGATAAGCATGGAGATTAATCCTGCCAGCAGAGCGGACATCTTCATGGCAGTGGTACCACTTCCACTCATTCCACCATCTGGAACCATCTCTTCTCCGTCTTCAGTGCAGGATGGCTGAGCTGCAGGACAAAGAGATAATACCCGCCTTCGGGTAGCCTGAAGGTAGCCTCATACTCTCCAGGGCTGACCTCCTTCAGGAGATAATGAGAATACTTATTTTCAGAAAGCATCCTGAGTTTAATAAGTAGCCTGGCTCCCGTAAGCTTTCCCTTTCTGGTTGATAACTTCACCCTGTACCGGTTCATCCCCTTCCTGAAGGGAGTCCCGCCTATCTCCAGACCGAGCTCCCTTTCCCTCTTAATATCCCTGAAGAAGCGCTCTGCCTTTGGATAGTAGTTCTCTGCAACCAGGCCGTCATAGTGTCTGCCTGCCTGGTAGATGCTCAAAAAGGTGATAAACAGGACAGAGACAAAGAGTCCTACAAGGAGTCTTTTCATAGATACCCCACCATCTGTTTTTGTACAAAATCATCTGAACTGAAAACGATAACAGGTGCACTCTCTGTTCTACCGGACAGCCTCCTGAGCAGCAACCTTCCCCTTTTCATTGCGAAAGGTCCAAGGCTTATTAAGGTCTCACCAAGGATCAAATACCCGCCTTCAACAGATATCCTTATCTTAACAGGCCTTGATCTATTGTTTGTTATAGTATAACTGTAGGAGTTCACAAGACTGCCCACCTGCTGTACATCCCTTGTTACGACTACATCAAAGGAAGGTCTTGAATACAGGGCAAGTAGGAAGACCAGGAGGAAGGCCAGGCTCCCCATGGCAAGCACAAATGTCTTACCTCTCAGCACCCTCCCTCTGTAGGACACAAAGGGCTGTATTCCCCTTGGCAATGTCATTGATCTGCAGGCATCAATACATTCGGCACAGGCCACACACTCCCTTCTTAACCCCTTCTTAATATCAATCCCTACAGGACAGACGCGAACGCACCTGTCGCAACCCATGCACCCCTCCCGAGATCCTTCAAAGGCGATGACAAGGGTGTCCCTATCAAAAAGCCCGCTCTGAAGCATGGAATAGGGGCATATGGTGGTACAGAACCTCCTTCCGAGAAAGGCAAGCTCACCGTATATCACCATCCAGAGCACAACATAAAAACCTGTTATGACCTTTGACGAAAACAGGGCAGCCACCATCTCACGGGGAGGCACAAAATACCATATAAGGGTCATTGAGACGAGGCCGGACAGGGGTATCAGCACCAGCTTCTCAATCTTTTCTCTCAACCTCAAGGGAAAGACCCTGGTTGCATCAGATGAAAGGTCAAGCAAAACCGTCTGGGGACAGAGCCATCCACACCATATCCTGCCAAAGACAGCCGTGACAAAGATGATCAAGAATATGAAGAAAATTATCAACAGTAAAACCAGATAGAACTCCTTGATCCATATCACTGTTCCAAAGAGATAGAGTTTCAGTGTGGGTATATCAAACCTCAGGGCACTCTGGCCCTTTATTTTTACAAAAGGTAAGCTGATTATAATTACTGCCTGAAGTATCTCAACTACCCGTCTATATCTTCTAAAAGTGTATATCTCCGTACCTCCTGCTGAGGTCTCTACAAAAATACAGGGGCAAAAGCCCCTATTAATCCTGTATCTGGATTAGTAATAATTATACAAATCTTATAGTCGTTCCTCTTTCTCAGATTACTTATTTTTATGGCTTTTGTCCATACCCCTGACAGAGTCCACATAGGCAAGGACCTTCCAAATCCGGTCTCTTCCGAGCTGCTGACCAAAGGGAGGCATACCACCGCCACGGCCTCTGGCAATGGTCTCATACTTCTTGTCATCGGTCTCACCGTATTTGAGGTGTCCTGTAAGGTCAGGCCCAACTCCACCCCTGAGGTTATCCCCGTGACAGACGGCACAGTTCTCCATATAGATTGTCTTCCCCTCTGCTATGGCCTTGTCATTATGCTCGTAGGGGTTTTCGGTGGGTATCACGGCCTGGGTCTTCACCATCTCTTTTGCCCTGCTCTCGTATATCTTGTAGTAAGACCAGCCCGATATCTCCGGTGTGTAAGAATATATATACCATATGAGCCAGAGTATGAGCCCTATATAAAAGAGTAGCCACCCACTGGGTATCCTGTTGTGTTCTTCTCTTATATTGTCAAACTCTGCCATTCAAACACCTCCTTTATAATTGATCCTGGTCATCATCAAGCATCTTGTATTTTGGCTCCTCTACATGGCCCTTTCTCTTTGGTCTGTAGAAATGCACTATTATCCAGAGGAACAGTACAACAAGTGCTGTCCCGAAGGACAGGTATGCAAGGCTCTGCCAGTTCATCACTTCTCTCCTATAGATCTTATAAAGGAAACTATCTTCCAGATCCTTTCCTTCCCGAGTTTTACATCCCAGTTAGGCATCCCTCCGGGCCTTCCCTTTGAGATGGACTGGTATATATCCGCATCTGTGCCACCGTACTTCCATTTGCTATCCCTGAGGTTGGGGCCTATCTCTCCTGAAGCATCCTCTCCGTGACATACAGCACAGTACTTTTTGAACAGCCCTTTGCCTTCCTCTATGGCCTTCTTGTCACCCTCATAGGGGTTACGAACCAGGCCTGATGCCTCTGCCACACCACCTGTATGGGAACCTCTGGCAAGTCTCTTCACATCCCTTCCAAGCTTCTGCAGATAGGCCACAAGGGCGTCCATCTCTGTAAGCTGCCCTCTCAGTTCTGGCGGTGTGATCCTGTCCCTGACCGTCTTTGCCAGGTAATCAGGGGATGTTACCTTGCTTCTGTAATCATCAATCTGCTTTCTCACCTCATCTTCCCCATAGCCGTAACCAAGTACAGAGACCTTCTTGAATGTGTAACTTGTATCAAGCGGTCTTCTGGCAAGCCATCCGTAGGCAGGCATATTGGATTTTGCAAACATACTCCTGGGGTCATACAGGTGCTGGTAGTGCCACGAGTCGGGATACTTGCCACCAACCCTGTTCAGATCAGGCCCTGTACGCCTTGAGCCCCAGAGAAAGGGTCTGTCATAGGCAAACTCCTCGGGCTTTGAATACTCACCATAACGTGCCACCTCTGTTACCAGGGGTCTGACCGTCTGGGTATGACAGTTGTTGCATCCCTCACGGATATAGATATCCCTTCCCTCAAGCTCCACCGCTGTATAGGGTTTGACATACTCGCTTACAGGCTGTGTTGAGGGAAGCATGAGCGGCACAAACATGGTCACCATTGTACCCACCAGGATCACCACTGCTGATAGTATTGCAAACATTACAGGTCTTGAATATACTCCCATCTTATCTCCTCCTTCAGGCCTTTGATGGTTCGGGTTTTGGTTGTTCTGCCAAAGGGGATCTGACCGTCATGAGAAGGTTATAGATAAAGACCACAATCCCCACAAAGTAAACAACCCCACCAAGAAACCTTATCTTCCAGTAAGGATACATGGCAGCCACCACCTCCAGGAAGCTGTAGGTCAGGGAGCCATCCGGGTTTGTTGCCTTCCACATGGCACCCTGCTGGATGCCTGCAATCCAGAGTGTTACGGTGTAGAGTAACTGTCCCACGAGGATGAGCCAGAAATGGAGGTTGGCCATTTTTATGCTGTATAACTCCCTCTTCATGATCCTTGGAATCATATAATAGAATGATGCTGATATGATCATGGTTACCCATCCCATTGTTCCCATATGCACATGTCCAACCACCCAGTCTGTGTAATGAAAGAATGCCGTCAATGTCCTCAGCCCCTGTGTTGGCCCCTGGATGGTCTGCAATCCATAGAAGGTTATGCCGAAGATGAAGAACTTAACCAGATAGTTGGTTCTCATCTGGTCCCAGTTGCCTCTCATTGTATAGTAACCGTTTATCACCGATCCCCATGAGGGTGCAATAAGGAATATACTGAAGGCAATGGCAACGGTCTGTATCCACTCCGGAAGGGGTGTGAGCATCAGATGGTGTGCGCCTGTCCAGAGGTATCCAAAGATCAGCGACCAGAAGGCAATAATGGAAAGCCTGTGGCTGTAGATGGGCAGATTAGTGGACTTGGGTAGAAAGTAATAGAACATGGCAAGGATGGGCACAGTAAAGACAAACCCCACGGCATTATGACCATACCACCACTGAACATTTGCATCATTTGCCCCTGCATAGGCAGAATAGGACTTGAAGAGATTCACAGGGACCTCCAGATTGTTGACAATGTAGAGCACCGCCACGGTCACTGTCATGGCAATTATGTACCAGAGGGATATGTACATCTGTCTTTCCCTCCTCTTTATCAGCGTGGCAAAGACATTGATTGCAAAGATCACCCACATAACTACCACCACCAGATCAAGGGGCCACTCAAGCTCTGCATACTCCTTTGAGGTGTTCATACCGGCAAAGAGACTCAGGGCTGCCAGCGCTATTGCTGCATTAAAGAGCCAGAGATGAAATCTTGCAAGCTTCGGCAATGCAAGAGGGGTCCTTGTAAGTCTCTGAAGGATGTAGTAGGTACAAGAGAAAATGGCAGCAAGGGTGAACCCGAAGGCAAGCCCATTGGTGTGTACCACCCTGAGTCTGCCGAAAGCAAGCCACGGTGTAAGGTTTAACTGCGGAAGAAACATCTCAGCAGCAATCCACAGCCCCACCAGAAGCCCGATTATCAACCAGAAGAGTGCCGAATAGGCAAACCCCTTCACCACATTGTACTCATAACCCCTTTCTTCCATACCTTCCTCCTATAATTTTTCTCTGCCCATGATTCAATGAGTTTTTAAGACTTGAGGATATGGGATTTTCCCCTTTATTTCTACCGGCCAGATTCTCTTAAAATCCTCTCAAAGGTATAGCTGCCCAACCTCTCTCTTATGCTCTCTGTTATCTCCACCCAGCATGGGTGTACCGGACACTGGGGCTGCCTGTCACAGCTCTTTTTGTCAAGCACACAGATATTCATTGATATCGGCCCCTCCACAGCCTCTATCACGTCAAGGAGACTGATCTCCTCAGGGCTTCTGGTAATCCTGAAACCACCCTTGACACCCCTTACAGACTCAACAAGACCTGCCTTTGTCAGCTTCTGAACGATCTTTGCAGCAAAACTTCTGGGTATTGACTCCCTGTCTGCAATATTGCGCACAGTGCTCATCCCTCCATCCAGGCCTACAAGGTGGAGGATACATCTTATTGCATAGTCTGCTTCCCTTGTTATCTGAACGCTCATATATAGGACTGATTTTATCCTATTTATCTCTTCGTCGTCAATTACAAATAGATGATGATTTCAGGCAATATATCCCATTATCGTTATTTTTCACAATCTTCTTTAATTATTCACAAAGATCGCCTCTGTTTAACCCCAGATCCAGTTCATCCCTGTACAAGACAAAAAATTATCAAGGCAGGGCATCTTTACTGAAATCAGATGTCAGAAGTCGGAAACCCCATCTGGTATTTTTCGTATACAGGGGACTTAATATTAGGGAAATCAATATTCTGGAGAGAAATGCTGAAGCTTAAGCCTGTAATGACTATTTAGCGAATGTCTCTATAATCTTTTGTAGCTCCTCATCAGTGTTATACACACTTACCGAGGAATCAATCCTTTTAATGAGCCCGGAGAGAACCCTGCCCGGGCCAACCTCTACAAAGGTATCAATACCCGAGTCAACCATTGTCCTTATGGAGTCTTCCCAGAGAAGGGGACTGTCAAGCTGTTTCACTAATGAGGCCTTGATGCTGTCCACTGTATTCAGGAATATGGCATCAGCGTTGTTTACAATAGGAACCCTGGGCGGACGAAACCCTATATTCTTCAATTCCTCTGCAAGTGCCCTTGATGCCTCTATCATTAATGCACAGTGTGAGGGTGCGCTCACAGCAAGTGTAATCGCCCTCTTTGCTCCAGACTCCCTGGCAAGTGCAATGGCCTCTTCTACAGCCTCTTTCTCCCCTGCAATAACTATCTGACCAGGACAGTTATAATTGGCCGGAGCCACATAGCCTGAGGTAACAGAGAGACATACCTCATCAACCACCTCCCTGCTTAGCCCGAGTATGGCAGCCATCAGCCCCTTGCCCTCTGGTACAGCCTCCTGCATCAATCTACCCCTTTTCTCTGTAAGTCTCACTGCATCAGCCAGAGACAGTACCTCTGCGGCAACAAGTGCCGAATACTCACCAAGACTATGGCCTGCCACGGCTGTGGGCTCAATACCGCGTTTCTTCAGGATCCGATAGAAGGCAGTACTTACTGTAACAATTGCAGGCTGTGTCCTGTATGTCTTGTTCAGCTCCTCCTTTGGTCCGAGAAAACAGAGTTCTGCCATGTTAAAACCAAGCGCCTCTGATGCCTCCTCAAAGACCAGCTTTGCCTCCTGATAGGTGTTGTATATCCTTTCTCCCATCCCCACATACTGGGAGCCCTGTCCTGGAAAAACAAAGGCCATACTCATTGTCCCTTTACCTCTTTAAGTTTCCTGATCAGAAGCGGTACAATCTCCTTAACATCTCCTACTATAGCATAATTTGCCACACCAAAGATGGGTGCATCCTCGTTCTTGTTAATGGCAATGATCACATCAGAGGACTGCATCCCCACAAGATGCTGCACAGCACCGGATATCCCACAGGCTATGTACAATCTGGGACACACTGTCTTGCCCGTCTGTCCAACCTGATGTGAGTAGGGTATCCAGCCTTCATCAACAGCAGCTCTTGAGGCACCTACCGCACCACCAAGGAGCTTTGCCAGTTCCTCAAGCATCCTGAACCCTTCAGGGCCTCCAAGCCCCCTGCCTCCGGATACAATGACATCTGCCTCCTGGAGGTTACAGGTTGTCTCGGATTCCTCTTTTACCGTCTCCAACACCCTGGTTCTGCATCTAAGATTCTCTGCATCTATCTCTATGATTTCACCCTTTCTGGATTCATCATAGGAGCCCTTCTTCATGACCCTTGGTCTCACTGTAGCCATCTGAGGACGTGTCCTTGGACAGAGTATGGTTGCCATTATGTTTCCACCAAAGGCCGGTCTTATCTGGAGAAGGTGCCCTGTTTCAGGATCAATCTTCAGAGAAGTACAGTCAGCTGTAAGGCCTGTCTTTAAACGTGCCGCCACCCTCGGGAAAAAGGACCTCCCCATAGGTGTTGCACCGGCAAGTACTATCTCTGGTTTGTACCTTTTTATCAGATGGGTCAGCAGATCCACGTAGGGATCGTCATTGAATTTATCAAATATGCTGTCAGGACAGTGATATACCCTGTCTGCTCCCCAGTGTATCAGCCTCTCTGCCTCAGAGGAATCAGCACCAAAGAGCACCGCTGACAGCTCGGTGTCTTTCTGGTCAGCCAGCTCTCTGCCCACACCGAGGAGCTCAAATGCCACATCCGAGACCCTTCCTTCGCGCTGTTCAGCAAAGACCCAAACACCTTTGTATGAAGAGAGGTCCTCCACTGCAAGGGGCTCCTCGCCCTCTATCTCCTTGATAGCACCCTCAGGGCAGACGTTCAGGCAGTTCCTGCAAAGCTGGCAGTACTCGTTGATGAATGCCTTGTCATCCTTCATCTCAATGGCATCGTAGGGACAGGAACTGATACATGTCTCACACCCTGTGCACAGGTCAACATCAACCTTTATACGCATATATCAACCTCCTAAAGAATAATTATCAGGCTACAGCTCTTGCCACAGGCAATACGCCATAGGCAATATCCCATAAGCTATAAACATTTCATCTCCTTCAAGACAGTGATCAACTGTTCCACAACCTCTTCTGGCGTACCCTTCAATACCTTGCGGTCTTTTTTCATCTCAGGTGCAAATATGTTTTTCACCTGTGTGGGAGAGCCCTGAAGTCCCACAAGGTGTTCATCAGTCTCAAGGTCCTTGAAGCCAAGCCTTCTGATCTCTGCCTTTTTTGCCCTCATCTTCCCCTTAAGAGAGGGTAGCCTTGGCTCGTTGATCTCCTTCACAACCGTCAGCAGGACTGGAAGATCCGCCTCAACGACGTCATAACCCTCCTCCATCATCCTCTTAACCCTTATGACCCTGTCATTTATATCATCAATTGCCTTAACGTATGCAATATGTGGTATATCCAGGAATTCCGCCATCTCAGGCCCCACCTGAGCAGTATCACCATCAATTGCCTGCTTACCGCAGAGTATCAGATCATAGCCTATCCTGCTGACAGCCCTTGCAAGGGTATAGGCTGTTGCCCAGGTATCAGAACCTGCAAATGCCCTGTCTGTAAGCAACACAGCATCGTCAACACCCATTGCGATTGCCTCTCTCAGGGCATCCTCTGCCTGTGGTGGCCCCATTGTGATGGCTGTTACAGTACCCCCGATTTTCTCTTTTATCTGAAGGGCTGCCTCAAGGGCATGAAGATCATAGGGGTTAATAATGCTGGGCACACCATCTCTTACGAGTGTGTTGGTTTCAGGGTTTATCCTTACCTCTGCGGTATCAGGAACCTGTTTGATACATACAACTATCTTCATTCAATAACCTCCTTAACCCTTTCTTGCAGCCTCTTTTATCAGTTCCTGTCCTATCACATTCCGCTGAATCTGATTAGTCCCCTCGTATATCTGCAGTATCTTTGCATCACGCATCATCTTCTCTACAGGATACTCCCTCATGTAACCGGAACCACCCATTACCTGGACGGCATCTGTGGTCACCTTCATTGCCACATCAGTGGCAAATACCTTTGCCATGGCCGAGGGTTTGGAGATATCCTTTGCCCCGCTGTCCACATATCTGGCCACAGAGTAGACAAGTGCCCTTGCCGCCTCGGTCAGTGTTGCCATGTCAGCAAGCATATGCTGTACCGCCTGGAAGCTGATAACAGGTTTTCCGAATTGGACCCTCTGTCGTGCAAACCTTATTGCCTCTTCAAGGGCACCCTGTGCCACACCAACACCCTGTGCACCTACCCCGACCCTTGACTGGTCAAGGGTCTTCATGGCAACAATGAAACCCATACCCTCACGGCCCAGGAGGTTTTCCTTGGGAACCCTGCAATTGTCAAAGATCAACTCCCTTGTCACTGATGCACGTATCCCCATTTTCTTTTCCTTCTTGCCAAAGGAGAACCCTTCCGTGCCTTTTTCAACAATAAAGGCACTGGCACCCCGTGCCCCCCTTGAGGGATCGGTCATTGCAATCACCGTGTATATCTCAGCCTCTCCACCATTGGTTATCCATTGTTTTGTACCATTAAGGATATAGTAATCACCATCCTTCTTTGCGGTTGTCTGGATACCCGCAGCATCACTGCCGGCATTTGCCTCTGTCAGGGCAAAGGCAACAAGCCTCTTACCGGATGCTATATCAGGAAGATACCTCTTTTTCTGCTCCTCTGTGCCAAACAATAGTATAGGGTATGTGCCAAGGGCATTGGCAGCATAGCTCGTGGACACACCAAGACACGCCCTGCTTAACTCCTCCACAGCGATACAGAGCTCCAGAGAACCCATACCAAGCCCACCGTACTCCTCTGGAATGAATATACCAAACATGTCTGACTGGGCAAGCACCTGCATTATCTCATGAGGGAACTCCTCCTTCTCATCAAGCTCTGCCCTTACAGGTACAACCTTCTCCTCGGCAATCTGACGAGCCAGTTCCTGAATCATCTTCTGTTCTTCTGTGAAAAAGTAATCCATAAAACCTCCCTCAGTTTTCCATTTTCAATTCTAAATCACGCTGTCCGATAAATCGTGCAAGTCCTTATACTTTCTTCTCCTGTCTTTACCGGATCCCCCTGATTCTAAATCACAAATCCGGGATCTGGAATCAATTCATCCGCTTATATTTATCCCTTCAATCAGTATGTCGGGGCTACCTACCCTGCCATAAAACCTTGTATTATCACTGAATGCCACCACTTTGTTGAAGAGGTCTATCAGGTTTCCTGAGATGGCAGCCTCTTTAACAGGGTGGTCTATTTTACCATTTTTTACCCAAAGCCCTGTGACACCCACTGAAAACTCCCCCGTAATTGGATTCGCAGTATGCATGCCCATTGCCTCTGTAACGATCATCCCCTTGTCTATACCTTTAACAAGCTCTGCATAGGACCTGACGGATTCCGGAGAGGCCGGTTCTATGTAGAAGTTGGATATACCTACAGAGGGGGGTGACTGGATACCTCCCCTGATCGCATTGCCTGTAGAGTGGAGATTCTCCCTTCTGGCAGTGTATATATTGTAGAGATAGCCCTTCAGGACACCCCTGTCAACAACTATATTCCTTCTTGATGTTACACCCTCGGCATCAAAGGGTCTGCTTCCTACATATTCACTCAGCAATGGATTGTCCACTATACAGACAAGCTCTGAGAAGACCTGTTCGTCCTTTTTGTTCATAAGCATTGATTTACCCTTCTGGACATTCTCTGATGAGAAGGAGGAGGATAATATCCCGAGGAGCTCTGCGGCAACAGATGCCTCCACCAAGACAAACCCCTTTGTAGTGGATGCCCTTCTGGCTCCGAGCAACCTCACAGCCCTCATGGCAGCATCCTGCCCCACCCTTCTGAAATCAATATTTTTCAGAAATCTGCTGCTTTCATATCCCCAGCCCATCTGGGCCTCATCAGCCTGCTCAGCAGCAAGCATTATCTGGCCAATTACGGATGTGGCCTTGTAGCCCTTCGTGAGACCCTTGGTATTGGATATCAGAACTTCTGATTCAGAAAAACCCGCCTCTGCCTTCCTGATCTTCTTTACCCTTGGATCTGTCCTGTAGGCCTCCTCCTCTATCATCCTTGCACATTCAACAATCCGGGTCTCATCAGCGGATGCTATCTCAGGATCATGGGTCTGTATATCTTCGTCTTCCTGTGGCTCAGCTATATCAATAGAGGGGTCTCGTTCTGTAAAGCGTGCCACATCAAGGGCGCTATCCACCACAGTCTGCCAGTCATCCCCGGTGGTGGAGTAGGAGAAACCAGGTCTCTCATCCTTTAGCACCCTGAGGGCATAACCGAAATCCGAGGATGTGTCAAGAGAGTCTACCTCACCATCCTTTACCTCCACGGACACAGACCTGGCCCTGACAATATAAACCTCTGCCTTGTCAGCACCTGCCTTGATCGCTGCCTCTATAATCCTCTGTGCGAACTCCTCTTTAATCCTCATAATATGTTGCAGAAGCTGTCTCTGATTCCCAGACCGTTACCGCGGAAACCCTGACATTGCCATCGTTTATCTTCTTTTTCAGGGATTCATATATCCAGCGCGCTATATTCTCCGAAGAGGGGTTCCTTTCCGTGAAGGGAAAGACCTCATTCAGGAACTTATGGTCAAGCTGGGAGATTATCTCATTGGTAAAGTTTTTCAGTTCATGGAAATCTATTGCAATGTCTATCTCATTGAGTCTTTCGGCATTCACATGTACCTGTACCTTCCAGTTATGGCCGTGCAGTTCCTCGCATTTGCCCTTGTAACCTCTCAACTGATGGGCGGCTGAAAAACTGGTCTCTATCGTAAGCTCGTACATCTAACCTCCAGGTATTGATTTTATTTCTCAAAGGTTTTTCAGATTCTATCGGCAATTTAGATTTGTTCTCCAGGTCACTGAAGAATCTATTTCCCAAATTCAACGACAAGATTCATACCAGTAACATGGTAGAGTCTTCATCTCATTCTCGCATGCCCTCCATGGCATGCTCCGAGGGAATTTTGTGGTTCACCATCCGGGTGAACCTTTATACAAAATCCAAAACCCCTCAGACTCTACCATCCCACTGCTTCCAGCTATTCTTTGAATTTTATAACTGAATCCGGGTATTTTTTATTCATCGGTCTAATTCCTACACCTTTTTCTTAAACACTGCAATGTATGGCAGGTTTCTGTACTGGTCATCATAATCAAGGCCATATCCCACAACATACTCATTTGGTATCTCAAACCCCTTATAATCAATGGGAACATCCACCACCCTTCTTTCCTTCTTGTCAAGAAGTGCACATATCCTCAGTGAACGGGGTGCCCTTGAAAGGAGTCTCTCTCTAAGAAAATTCATGGTGATGCCTGTGTCAATGATATCCTCAACAAGCAGGACATCCTTGTTTGTTATATCCTCCCTGAGATCGTAGTATATCTTTACCTCACCTGTTGTATCGGTCTTTATATAGCTGGAGGCAACAATAAAGTCTATTGTAAGGGGGATCTTTATATGTTTTACAAGATCAGAAAAAAACATGAATGCACCCTTCAATATCCCCACCGCAACAAGCTCGGCACCTCTGTAATCACTATTGATCTGCTCAGCAAGCTCCTGTACCTTCTTCTGAATCTCCTCGGCTGAAAAAAGCGGCTTTCCTACAACCATAATCCTCCTCCAGACTTGAAGTTATATATAGTAACATATTGAAAAATCTGGGGTAAATGGGAAAGTTTTGCAGGAGTTCCCCAATTTTTTCTCACCATTTGTTACTTCTCCGAAATACCTCTATATTTGCTGCCCTCTGTCCTAACCTTGTCTTCCCTTATTATCTTCCCCTTCTCATCCATTACCGTTGCTACCAAATATCGCTTGCGATAGTCAATCCCAATATACTTCATGTTGTACCTCCTTGGAGACCCTTCAGGGCTCAAAATGACTCCTTAAGACCTGCAATCGTGTTATAATTATTTAAATGAAAAGACAGGTTCTTGATAAGATTGCTTCAGTGCTCAGGGGCTATCCAGAGGTGGCCTTTGCCTATCTCTACGGCTCCTTCCTTGTTTGTCCAGAAGAGGCAAAAGACATTGATGTGGCAGTGGGCTTGAAGGGCACAAATGACCTCTACAGGGCACTTCAGATAACTGGCAGAATAAAGGATGAACTCCAAAACCAGTTACCCAGGCCCCTGGACCTTAGGGTATTGAACCTTGCAACGGTAAGTTTTGCCATAGATGTAATAGAAAGGGGGCTTCTCTTTTATGAGGCAGACGAGGAGTTCCTGACCGACTTTATTGAATCCCTTTCCTTCAAAGCAATTCAAACCATCACAAACAGATACGACCTTGAGGGGGCGTTTTGCAGACTATAGACATAAAAAGAGTCAATTCTCTTTTTTCTGATATAAAAAGAGAGACAGAGTTTCTCTCAGAGGCTATCAACGGAAACAGTTTAGACGAAAAATCAGTTAAGGCCATTAAGTATTCTCTTATTGTAACTATTGAGGCAATGCTTCAGGTATGCCAGCACATCCTTGCAAAGAAGTTTAAGGTGCCTGTTTCTGGATACATGGATGCCTTCAAAAAAGCCCATAGATACGGGATTATTTCAGAAAGTCTTTCCATAAAGATCCAGCCTCTGGCAGATTTGAGAAATGAATTTCTTATACATGGATACTGGAAATGCGATGATGAACTTTTGATAGGACTGATAAGGGACAATCTTTCAGATTTCCACAAATTCGTGAAAGAGGCAGAAGAGTTTATAACCAGACAGCAAAAGGAGTTTTAAACAGAGACTGACTCCGGTGCTACCTTTGCCTTAAATGACTGCATCATGCCTCTTAGGGATGTTGCCCATCTTCTCCTTTCCTCCTTTCTGTCCTTCCAGGCTAACATCCACTTTATATCTTTGTCCAGTTTTTTTGGGTCCATACCAAATCAATCCAATCAATCGCCCACTTGACTTCCTTCCATAAATCTGGTACTCTTACTTCTGTTAAGTCCTTCATCGGGTGTATTCCTCCTTCCTTTTGTTTTTTCCTAAACAATGGAGAATACAGCCCCTTCCACTTCTTGCAAGTTTTTACAGATAAGATTTTACACTACCATGGGAAAGTTTTGTAGCAGCCCTCTATTTTGTGATTATATGGTATGGAGAGGCAATCAACTTTTTGTTGTCATTCGGCTAATCCGTCTTTCTATACCACATATTGCCACATCCGATGTGGTAATATTCAGACAGGGCAAAGACAATAAGGAGGCCAGAATCCCCTCTATCTGTCCTGGAACTGACAGACGTTTGGTCTCATCCTGGTCTGGCAATCACCGTCACTGTCGTAGCCTTTCTGCGTACAGTAATCGGTGGTACACTGCTGCACACAGCTGGTACCAACAATATTTCCGATATAGTATGTGATATTAGGATCTATTGTTATAGTTCTGTTACGTCGCCACCTTGTGGCAAAAACATCCCCCTCTGCCCAGTAGCACCTGTCCTGGCCTGTCTCATTCCTGACGGAAATACCTGATGCATAACATGAATCAACAACATTTATTGAAAAACTCTGTGATGTTGACTGAGCCCCTGGTGTGGTACAGCTGTCCTGCACCTGTACGGTAAAGCTGTATGTACCGGGTGAATCAAGAACCTGGCTACCTGTAATAGAGCATGTACTGGATGTGTTGCCTGTACAGAAGTTTATCCCCCCTGGTAGAGAACCTGATGTGAGAGACCATGAATAGGGAGATACACCGCCGATAACCGTAATAGAGCCTGAATAGGCCTCACAGTTTGACGCATCGGGCAGGTTTGATGACCATCCACTGAATGGAGTGCAAGAGGCGGTAATATTCACTGTATAGGTGCCAGAGATTGTGTTTGCAGGACTACAACTGTCCTGCCAGCCAACACTGAATGTACAGGAGCCGGCACCTGTGGGTGTACCTGAAATAACTGCAGAGGAATTCCCGCAACTCAGGGTCAGCCCGTAGGTGCTACAATTGTTGGTGCAATCCGTGTTTGTATAAGGTGTTTGCCCACCCGAGACATTTATTGTCTGTGAAAAGGCTGTTCCCACTGTAGCATTGAAGGTGGTGCCAGATGCCGGACTCAGGCTCAGAGGAGTAGAGCAGCCTCCTCCGCTGCTGGAGGGTGTTACGGTGGTCTCACACTTGGCTGAATCTCCGCAACTGTCAGCTATGGAGAGTGTAAATGTGGTGGTTCCTGTGAGCGTGCCTGTTGTACATGTCCCGCCGCTGGAATTGGAAAAGCTTGTGCAGGTACCACTCTGCGGAGAAAATATCCCGTTCACTGGACCGTTTGTTATTGAATATGTGATATCCACGGTACCGTCGCCATTGTCTGATGCCGTAAGGGAGCAGGAGATGAGTTTATAGAGATGGATATTGTATCCCTTTGTGGTAGTGGTACAGCCATCGCTCAGTTGAGCACTCACCGGATAATCACCGCAGTTGCCAGTGGGTGTACCTGTGAGTTGAGAACACTCATTATAGGAATCACTGTTACAATCTGAGGATGCTGTAGCTGTGATGCCTGCTGGAAGCCCTGAGACTGTATATGAATAGGAGGATATATCACCTCCTGTGCCGATTATATTCGCACTATAGGGCATGTTGACAGTGCCATCAGGCAGGCTTGATGTATTTATTCTCAGTTCCTGGGGCCTCACTACAAGACTGAATGACCTCTCATCACATGAACCAGCGCTGTCAGTAACACTGAGCGTGAATGAAGAGGTGGTTGTTGAGCAGGCATTCAGGGTACCTGAAGGACCGGCAAACAGGTTCGGGGTACCCGTTAATGCACCCCCGGAAAGTGAGATCCCTGTGGGCAGGCTGCTTGCCGTGCCGGAGCAGTCAGAGGCAGCCCATGTATAGGACTGGCAACCACCTGTTGCCCTTAAAGTGACGGTGTAGGAGGCATCCTCTGTGGCATCAGGCAGTGAGGTGGTCAGCATCTGCAGGGGCTCGCATTTCACGGCATCTCTGAGTTCATATACAGTGGCGTATTCAATAATATCATCATATGTATCAGAGTATTCCTCAATATTGTAAACAGAGTAGATCTCGCCTCCGCCGATATCGGTATTGGCGGTGAAGGCCCCGTTCTGTGTCCTGTCATCTCCTTTGCTGAGGACAATGAAGGCCACATCCTTTTTGTAGTTGTTGCTTCCACCTGACTGCGCCCTGTCATTTACAGCCATATCGGATGGAAGAGGGTTGCAGCAGATTGAGCCTGTCGTGAGGTCAGCCCTGTCATTGGTAGCATCGTATTTCACGGTTGTATCATCAGGCAGGTAGACAAGATCAATTCCCCATGCATCCTTTTCATTACATATACCCTGGAACTCGGTCTGTGTGGGAAGTCTCCTGCTTGCTGCCACAAAGCCTATGATTGATTCCTTGCATGCCCTGACACGTTCCCGCGTTCTCTTAAAGGCAGCCTGTTTTGTGAGGGGGCCAAGAAGGGCTGCACCAAGGCCGACAAGGATACCGATCACTATGAGCACAATGGCAAGCTCAATAAGGGTAAAGCCTCTTTGATGGGTGTTAATTTTCAAATCCAACCCCTTTACCTCGTCCTTCTGTAAAGTTGAATAACAGGTATTGTGGATTCAATCAGCGTAGAAAACAATATCCCCAGCCTTGCCCTTAAAACAGAAAGGGATGGCTTTAAGCCATCCCTTTAGAAAACAAAAACTATCTCTTTGCATCAAAGTAGTATACAACTGCCTGTGTGGTGCCAGATTTGAAGGCTGCTGCCGTCGGTGCAGAGGCCCATGCAGCCTCCCATTCATCAGCAGTGATCGTGCCCGGTGCACCACTAACCCCGATTACCTGCCCATCAGTTCCATCAGCAGAGCCATCTATTGATACGTCAAGTGCCTCTGCATATGCAATCTGGGTGTCATCAAACGTTCCAGTACAGTCTGCAGAAACACATATAGTTATTACATTTCTACCTGCATCAGCACCACCGTCAGTTCCAAGAAACACATAAAAGGTATATGAACCAAGGGTTATGGTGTTTGTTTCAGAACCGGAAGAACCCTCATAGGGTGGATTAATAAAGTTTGCTCCTGTAAGGTCTGTTTTAACATCTCCATCACCAATCTTACCATCCTTGTCATCATCACCGGGGAAACGGCCCTTCCTGTCAAGGAATGTCCAGATGGCAACCTCCCATGCCCTGCCTTTGTTTACAAACTTCTTTGCCCTTGCATTCTGGATCAGATCCTGCCCCTTGAGTACTGCACCAAGGATAATCCCGATGATCACAAGCACAATGGCAAGCTCAATAAGTGTAAAACCTCTCTCTTCGTGCAATCTCCTCATAAAAATTACCTCCTTTTTATTTCTATTCCTGGCCCCAAAGCCTTTAGTCCATTGTCTAAAAACTACGGTGTCCTGTCAAAGAAATAGGCAAGTGATACTAAATCATTGTTGTTCGTGTCAGCAGGCCATGCATCACCAGCATCTGATATGTCGTGCCGCCTTACACGCCCTGTTGTGCCATCCTCTGTACCATCAATGGATACATCGATCATCTTTGCCATCCAGGCAGGGATACTGTAAATAAAGATTGCATTGTAGGTGGTCGTTCCTATGGTTGCATAACCTATGTTGAAGTAGCCATTGAAGTTATGCTTTGCAAGCAGTATGTTGGGCTGGCCATAGGGTGCCACATTTACCACCCTCATATCAGAGAATGCACGGTTCACATTATTCTCACCCGTGGCAGTGGTTGCACAGTAGTCAGCGGTGGGGTCGGTGTTATTGCTTGGTGTGCCGCCTGTCACATTATTTGGTGCATTATACCCGATTGTGCCGTTCTGATTACAGTCACCGGGGAAATAGTTTTTGCGATCATAATAGGTCCACAGCATTGCCTCAAACCCCTTCAGATCATTCTGGATCCGCTTTGCCTTGGCATTGTTAATTTGCTCCTGCCCCTTAAGTACAGCACCAAGGATGAGCCCGATTATTACAAGCACAATGGCAAGCTCAACAAGTGTAAAGCCTGCCTCAGACGTTTTCCCTGCTCTTCTTTTTTCCATTTTAGCCTCCAGGAAATATAATTTTTTCAATTATTACCATTATAACATCACATATAGAGGTCTTCAACGAAATCATATTTATCAATTTTTGTGCCAGATTCCTTGTAGAACTGGATTCCTGTTGTTCAACCAGAGGTGATCATCTCTTTTTTCTAACAGTTGATATATACCATCTGAAATTCCTTCTATTGCTGGACAGGGCATAATTTCGGCAGTTTATGATGCAGGGATCGTATGGCAAAGTATTTGCTTAGTTTATAAAATAAAGTATATTTTATTGATTTATATTTTGAATATGGCTATTATATATTAAGGTTCAGAAACATTTTACGTCATTTATATGACAAAATTTGTCAACATAGAATTCGTCTGACGATTTTTTGACAGTTGTAAGAAGAATGAGCATCCTTATTGATATCTTAAAGAAGACCAGAACGAGGACTTCCAGGGAGAGAAGTTCCATCCCACCAGTCCTTGACAGGGTATGCATGAAGGAAAAAAGGAGGACTCATGGGAGGCTCCTTTTTATCTCCCTGGCAGGGCTGTTGTTTGTTCTTGCAGGGCTTGTCCTTGTCTATATACTGAACCAAAAGAGATCCAGCACAAAAACCCTGGAAGCTATCAGAAAAACCCCGGCGAGAGAGATAGAGACTGAAAAAAGTCCATTACCTCAACCCAGGATGATAGTAAACAATGAAGAATTAAAGAAACAGCCTGTTGAAATGATGCATTTAGAGAAGAAGCAACCTGAAAGGACCGCCACACCAGTAAATACACCCATGGCTGAAAAAAAGCTCCCCTCCCCTCCAGGGGTAAATAATCTGTCAAAGACAGAGCCTCCAGTAAAGACTGAGCCATCAGGCAAAGAGGCACAGGTGTCTGCAATCCCACGGAAGGTCGCAGGGGCAGTGGTCAGGAAAAGAGAGGACAGACCGGAATCCATCGCTACCACTGCATCGGGGGACTCCACAGTTAAGTACCTGTATAACAAGGCTGTCTATCTTGAGAATAAGGGACGATATGACGAAGCACTGGAGGTCTATCTCACAATACTGAACAGGGGTATCAGGGATGCAAGGCTTTACAATTCCATTGGCTATCTATTAATCAGGAAGGGAAGGTACCAGGAGGCAGGGTTGTATGTAAAAAAGGCCCTTGAGATGAAAAGAGGTTATCTGCCTGCTCTTATAAACATGGGCATTATAAAGACAAAAATAGGGGATTATCCAGAGGCGGAGAACTACTTCAGGATGGCACTTGAGAAGGAACCAGACAACCCTGAGGCACTCTATAACATGGGGCTTTTATACGAGAAGAAAGGAGAGATTGCCCGGGCAGAAAGATACTATGAAAGGCTCACCAGCATGGCATCCCCTCTCAGATTTGATGGGCTCCTCTCCCTTGCGAGAATAAAGGAAAAGACAGGCCTCTACAATGAGGCAAGGGATATCTACAGGACAATCTCATCGGCAGGAAATGCCCCTGAGGGCTATAAGGATTTTGCAAAGGCAAGGATACTTACCATAAACAGTCATGCAATCAATCAATAGCCACTACACGCTCAGATATCCACCCCTTCAACTGGTCTGACAGCCTGATAAGATACCATCTCCTGCCAGCGCTGTCCTTCCTGGAGTCCTCCACGATGTATCTCTGCCCCTTTGATACGATCGCAACTGTTTTGTAGTCAAGCCCTGGCTTGACCCTTACATTCGCCCTGCCAACAGAAACAACGGCATGGCTGGTTGCAGCCCCTCTCTGCATTTTCCTGTCCATCACATTGTTCTCTGTGTCTGTATAAGAGGCTGCTGTATCATCGGGAATACCCTTTTCTACCCGTTCCTGCCTCAGGGGAGGGGTGTCTTTTTTGTTTTCCTTGAATCCTATCCGGTCACCTTCTCTTATGCTCCAGAAGGATATCAGGAGGGCTACCAGTAGAATTAAAAGAAGAGGCACCAGTCCTTTAGGGGACAGTAAGGCCCTCCTATGGGCTAATTCTTCAGTATCCCCCAGGCTTTTTTCAGCCTTTTTCACATGCCTCTTTGAGACCACCCATGACTCTTCAAGATAGGCTGCCATGAGTGCCCTTTTTGCGAGTATGTTTATTAACCGTGGATTCCCTGCCGTAAGTCTGTGTATCTGCTTGACCGCGGCATCATCAAACCTCAGTGTGGTCTTTCCAGCCCTGAACAATCGGAAATTGATATATTCCTGAGTCTCCTTTTCATTAAGCAGCTTCAGGGAGAGCTTTGTAACAATCCTCTGGTTCAGCTGTCGCAGCGCCCGGGTCTTTAATAAGCTGTCAAGCTCTGGCTGGCCAACCAGGACTATCTGCAGAAGCTTTTCCCTGTCAGTCTCAAGATTACTGAGAAGCCTCAGCTCCTCAATTGTCTCAACAGGGAGGTTCTGTGCCTCATCAACTATGATGATCACATTGGAACCCTTCTGGTGTCTTTCAAGCAGGTAATCCCTGAACTGTTTGATCAGCTCGTTCTTGTTACGTGCCTTCAGCTCAAGCCCAAGGTCATCAAGCACAGCTGCAAGAAAATCCTCTGGCATCAGTCTTGGTGTGAGTATGAGGGCGATGTCAGCCTTTTCTTTCCACTGCTTTATAAAGACATTCAGGAGTGTGGTCTTGCCTGTGCCAGGCTCACCAGTGATTACACAGAACCCCTCCCTGCTATCAATGCAGTAATCAAGAGATCTGATACCAAGCTCATGACTCTCGGATGGGAAAAAATACTCCGGATCAGGGGTCAGCCTGAAGGGGTCATCATTTAGATTATAATATTCAAGGTATCCCATGTTAAACAGTTCCTGGTTCCTGGTTCTTGGTTCCTCGTTCTTCGTTCTTGGTTCTTTGTTCTTTGTTCTTTTGGGTCATAACTGCCTAAAACAAATTCATGTCAAGGCAGGGCACCTCATAAAAATAAGCTAACCACAGGATTAAACAATAAAGTAACCTCTTTTTTATTGTTATACACTAAAACAAGTAAAGAAACAAACCCTATAGGCCCAGAGGTGGTGAAGAATGCCATGTAGCAATACCTCA
>DROX01000034.1 GCA_011321725.1 Nitrospirota bacterium
AGGACACCTCATAAAAATAAGCCAACCACAGGATTAAACAATAAAGTAACCTCATTTTTATCGTTATACACTAAATCAAGTAAAGAAACAAACCCTATAGGCCCAGAGGTGGTGAAGAATGCCATGTAGCAATACCTCATGTGTCTTACATCAAGACCCTTATCTATACACTTAAGTCTTAAAAAACTCTGTCTTTTATTAATTAAATCCCCTTGCATCAATGCCATGATGAACCACCTCTGGGCCTTTCTTACTGCTCACTGTAATAAGGTGTGGTGCTTATTTTTCTTCGGCACCCTGCCTTGTTTTATAAAACTAAATTATTTTGGACACTACTGAGGTTTCCTATGTACTGCAGGAGATGACACCAAACACCCAAAATACACACAAAATCAGCCTTTGTAGGAATTTTCTTATTGAAATTCCTTTTAAAAACTGATAAATTATAATGGAGAGGGACTTACATGTTGTAAACATTACAGATTCCCAGGGAGTTTATATGAAAGCAAAGAGAGGTCTTGCTACTTCCAAGGATGTTCTGCTTTTATCAAAAAAATCCTCCAAAATTAAAGAGATGCTTGAAAATATACTGAGCGATCACAACCTGATTGTGAAGTCCGATGAAAATAAGGCAAAACAGTACTTTATAATGAAGACACCCGCCCTTGTGGTACTTTATTCTGAAGACAGTGAGAAGACCATCCCCCTGCTGAAGGAACTGGTTAATCTTAATCCAGCAATCCCTGTAATCGTAATAACCGAGAAGAGTTCCGAGAAATCCGCCATTGAGGCCTTCAGGGCTGGTGCCTGGGACTATTTTCCCCAGCCAGTAAATGTCAGGGAGTTCTACAATGTCCTTTCCCCCCTGCTTGGCACCCCTGTACAACAGGAGAAAAGGTATTTTAACAGTATGATCAAGGCTATTAAATATATAAACCAGCATTATACACAGCAGATTAAACTTACGGATGTTGCAAGGATAGCCTGCATGAGCGTTTCAACCTTTGAGAGGATCTTCAAGAAGGAGATAGGTGTTACATTTACAACCTATGTGAATCGTCTGAGAATTTCAAAGGCAATAAATCTCCTCAAAAGGGATATGTCAATGAGCGAGATAGCCTTTGCCTGTGGATTTACAAACCAGTCACACTTCTGCAGGGTCTTCAAATCCGTTACAGGCCTCTCACCAAGAGAATACAAAAAGGGGATGTAAAGAGGGGATCTCTCAGCCTCAGGAAGCCACTTCTTTAAAGGCCAGCCATTAAGTCTTCTTAAAACAAGATAATTTAATGAAATATTATGTTTAAAAAAATACGTGATATGTAAAGAAAAAAAACATATCATTGTGATATGCTTTGAGCAAAATAAAAAGGGGAGATCAATATAGAGACCAGAGCAGGTTCGGATAGGGATATTTATCAGTCAAACCACGAGTATATAGCCGATGAGCTGAGACTTCTTGATCTTGAGCTCCAGAGGCTGCTGTCCATTGTCCAGGCCGGCAGGGGGCAGGACCCTTCAAGATTCATGTATGTCTCGGACGAAGAGGTATACAGCCTTTTAAGTCCCCAGAGGAGACAGAACAAAATCAGAAGCGAAAGGGAATGTAATGACCTGGATACCGCAATAATAGAGTTATCAGAGGGCATAAGAGAGAGGGCATCAAACTCTGAATACATCCCCCTGTACCGCCTTAAAGGGGTTTTCAACCTCATTGATCTTGAGGTGAAGATATTGATACTTGCCCTTGCAGTTGAGATAGACAGGAAATATGAGAGGCTCTATGCATATCTGAACGATGATATGACAAGGAAATACCCCACCGTTGGACTTGCACTTGAGCTTTTCTCTGACTCACTTCCTGACAGGGCAAGAGGACAGAGGTGTTTTTCTCCTGATTCACCCCTTGTCTATTTCAATCTCATTGAGTTTGTCAACGATGAAAGCACGCCCACCATGAATCGGGGGTTCAGGTTAAGGCCCTTTGTAAAGGACTTCATACTTGGCACACCATCATTGAGCCAGGAACTTCTCAACTCCACGATGCTCTACATTCCAGGGCATGGGGGCAACTCCATCTCGCCAAACAGGGATGCCCTGGGAATCATTAAAGAGACCCTTTCCGGATGTGAGGACTGCCAGCAGGTACTCTTCTGGCTCTTCAGAGGTGCAGAATCAGAACGTATCAGCACTGTTCTCAGGGCAATGGATGATTTATGCCTGCCCCTGTTTATATCTGATGCATCCATACTTATCCATGAAGAGAATCTTCCAGGTGTACTGAAGGAACTCTTTGTCATGGCAACACTGCAGTCAGCACCTGTGCTTTTAACAAAGGCAGAGGTGCTGGGTGAGACATCTGAGAGGAGCAGATTATTTGAGAGTCTTCTTGTTAGGTATATAAGGGAGTTGTCGCATGTAACATTCATAAGCTCCCCTGCTCTGGCCGAAAGGAGCTGGTTTGACAGAGGGGTCAATCTTGTCCCTGTTGAACTTACAAGGCCTGCCTATAATGAGCGGCTACGGGTATGGAAGAGGTGGTTGTCCTCTTTTGATATTGATGACAGTAGTATTGAGGAACTCTCGGCACGGTACCTACTTTCAGAGTCAGAGATTGAGGGGGCGATAAAGATGCTGGGTGGCGGAAAGGGGGCTGCCGGGGCAGAGCAGATACGGAGGACGATCAGCAGGATCATAACCAGGGAAACACTCAGCTATGCCAGCAGGATTGACTCACCATTGCACTGGGATGACCTCATCCTTCCTGCTGACAGGAAAAGACAGCTCAGGGAGATATGCGACTTTGTAAGGCACAAACACAGGGTATTCTACCACTGGGGTTTTGACAGAAGGGTCTCATCAGGAAGGGGACTGAACATACTTTTCTCCGGTCCGTCAGGTACTGGAAAGACCATGGCCGCAGGGATCATGGCAAAAGAGATAGGAGCTGACCTGTACAGGATTGATCTCTCTCTTGTGGTGAGCAAATACATTGGAGAGACGGAGAAGAACCTGAGCAGAATATTTGACTTTGCTATGCGGGGGAATATTATCCTCTTCTTTGATGAGGCGGATGCCCTCTTCGGTAAGAGGACCGAGATAAAGGATTCCCATGACAGGTATGCAAACATAGAAATAAATTACCTGCTCCAGAAGATGGAGGAGCATGAGGGCATGGTGATACTTGCGACAAATCTCAGCAAAAACATGGACCAGGCCTTCCTGAGAAGGATGCACTTCACCGTTGAATTCCCCTTTCCTGAAGAGCAGTACCGCCTGGAGATATGGAGGCGGATATACCCTGGAGAAACGCCTCTCTCAGACGACATAGATTTTGCCTTTCTTGCGGAGCGGCTACAGATTGCAGGGGGTAACATAAGAAACATTGCCCTCAACTCAGCCGCTTATGCTGCTGCAGAGGGAAGCCCTGTCAGCATGAAACATGTTGTCAGGGCTGCAGCAAGGGAATACCAGAAGATGGGAAGGCTCTGTACAAGGGCTGAGTTCGGTGATTATTTTAGCTATGTAGAGGAGATGTTACAGGGTGGCTGATTTCACAGTAATAGGAGACGTGGGTGAGACACTGAAAAGGCTTCTTGAGTCAGATGACCTGTGGAGCGGGATAAGCCCCAAGCCAGACATCACCCTAAAATCACCCTATGAGATAAAGGAGGATAGCGGAAGCCCAAACAAGGTGTCCATCTTTCTTTATCATGTGGAACAAAACAGCTACATGAGAAACCTTGAGCCTGAAAGGGTTGATGAGGAAACACTCAAGATGCCGCCACTCACACTGGACCTCTACTACCTCGTTACCCCCTATAGCGATGATAAGACCCAGGAAAAGACCATACTGGGTAAGGTGATGCAGATATTCCATGACAACACAATCCTCACAGGTCCTGTGCTGTATGGGTCGCTTGCCCTGGAGGATATGGCATTGAAACTCTTTTTCAATCCCATCTCCATTGATGATATGACAAAGCTGTGGAGCGCCTTCCAGGACACACCCTACAGGCTCTCTGTGACATATCTGGTTACCCCTGTGAGGATAGATTCAACAAAAGAGATAGATGTAAAGAGGGTTCTGTCCAGGGAGGATATATACTCTGAAATCAGGAGACGTTAGAGATGAGCACCACAAAAGACATAGGCGATCTCTTCGTTTCAGGAGATTTCAAGCCCCTTTGTCTTGAGGGCAGAGAGCAGAAGCTGACCTTTGCGATCTATATGATTGACGACTATACAGCCTCGCTGCCAGAGGGAAGGATTGACCTCAGGATCTCCCGGGGTGGCGAGAGACCCGTCAGGAACAGGGATGGTTATTACTGCTTCCTGAACCTTGCAGATGGCCAGTACACGGTGGAGATCAGTTCAGCATTCTACCTGAGAGAGAAGACAACAGTTAACACAGCCACACTCAAAGAGAAAAAACCGGTAATAGTGGTGAGACTCAAGCCAGCCCCATCCTATCCCTTTCCCTCTTATGCGACCCTTTTGAGGGGTATGCTGAAGGAAGGAACCGAGCCAGCAGGAGATGCAAACGTTACAGTTGAAGCGACAGATGGTTCCGGTTTTACCTTAAACACTAAAACAGCCGGCAATGGAGAGTTTGTTATATATATAAAACCACCGAAGGTCAAACGTGTCAGGGTTGAGTTCAAAAGGGATGGCAAGACCGCAATTAAAGAGGTGAATATAGAAAAAAAGGTGGGAGAAACGGTTTCACTGGGTATTGTAGAACTTTCCAATTAAAAAACCAGGAAAAGGAGGGAAGAATGAGCAACAATGTAAATGCAACGATTAAGATTAGTGTAACCGGTGGCCCGAGCGTTTCAATTAGCGAATCATTCACAACAGAGGCCTATGACAAGATCAATGTTAAGGTAGAGGCGGGTGCTTCCGACAGGGAGATTGACATCCAGCCAGGCCAGGCAGGACAGATTCAATTGCTGGCAATAAAATCCAGTAAATACAGTGAAGACCTTTCTTTCAAAGTCCATGATACAGGCTCAACACCCATCAGGATTGATCAGCCACAGTTATATTTAGGCAAGGGATCAGTTGGTCTTCTTGGCAACAATATTGACAAGTTCTATGTCACCAACTCCATGACTGAAGATGTGGAGATAGAAATACTTGTATGCAGGGATGCAACTCCTGTAGCTCCTTAAACCCAAAATTAAGATAGGAGGTTTAAAATGCCAGAGTATCTATCACCAGGTGTATATGTGGAAGAGATTGAGATCGGTTCAAAGCCCATTGAGGGCGTAAGCACAAGCACTGCAGGGTTTCTGGGTGAAACAGAAAGGGGGCCAACAGAGCCAAGGCTTGTAACAAGCTGGTCACAATTTCAGAAGGTCTATGGAAGCTACTTTGAGATGACAAATGTAAGCAACTTCTTGCCCTATGCTGTTGAGGGTTTTTTTGCTAACGGAGGTGCAAGGTGTTATATAGCAAGGATTGTTGACAAGGATGCTGATAAGGCTGAGATTAAGCTGAACAAGAATGGTACGAACTGCCTGACTGTCAGGGCTGTTGGTGAAGGATCCTGGGGGAACAGGGTGGCTGTAAAGGTGCAGGAAGGCACATTCAGCACAGCTTCAAAACCACTCTTTAAACTCACAGTGTATTACTGGAGCAGGGGCAGCGTGGATACCACAAATCCTGACAAGACCGCAGATATCAAGGAGGTTTTTGACGATCTCTCAGTTGACCCGCTGTCAGATAATTATTATGAAAACAGGGTAAACGGCATATCAAATCTGATCGCCATCTCAAAAGAAGATGGGGATTCCGGCGATACCCCTGATGGACCCGGGGATCTGACGGCCTTAAGTGGAGGCAGTGATGGTTCATTACCTGTTGATCTGGATGACTACAAAAGGGATTCCCAGGAAGATGATGTTCCCGGAAAAAGGCGAGGGCTTAATGCCTTCAAGGAGATTGATGAGATATCCATTGTCTATGCACCCGACCCTGATGATAATTTGACGGACGCACTGATCACGCACTGTGAGACACTCAAGGATCGTTTCGCCATTATTGATTGTGACAGGGGTTCAAGCAATATTGATAATATCAAACCAAGGGACAGAAACGAAACAAGCTATGCTGCCTACTATTATCCGTGGATAAAGGTCTATGATCCCTTAACAAAGCTGAGCAAACTGGTCCCGCCCGGTGGGCATGTGGCCGGTGTCTATGCAAGGACAGACATTGAACGTGGTGTTCACAAGGCACCTGCAAATGAAAAGGTGAAGGGTGCAGTAGGCCTTGAGTTCCAGATCACAAAGGGTGAGCAGGATATCCTCAACCCGCGGGGAGTAAATTGTATCAGGGCATTCCCTGGCAGGGGCATCAGGGTCTGGGGGGCGAGGACCCTTTCCAGTAACACCCTCTGGAAGTATGTGAATGTAAGGCGTCTCCTTCTCTACATTGAGGAATCCATTGAAGAAGGTACCCAGTGGGTTGTCTTTGAACCTAATAATGAAAAGCTCTGGGGCCGTGTCAGGGCAAGCATAACAGAGTTCCTCACCAGGGTATGGCGTGACGGTGCACTGATGGGTACAAAGCCTGAGGAGGCATTCTTTGTCAAATGCGACCGTACCACCATGACACAGGATGATATAGACAACGGAAGGCTTATCTGTGTCATAGGTGTTGCTCCTGTGAAACCTGCGGAGTTTGTGATCTTCAGGATCGCCCAGTGGAGTGGCGGTTCCGAGGTAAGCGAATAAAAGTTAAATCAAAGGAGGTATGATATGCCAAGGCAGGACCCTTACAGACAGTTCAGGTTCAGGGTTGAGATTGATGGTATCACACAGGCGGGTTTCAGCGAGTGCAGCTTTGCAGATACCAACACGGATGTCACGGAGTATCGTGAAGGAGACGAGCCGCCTGTGCTGAGGAAGCTCTCAGGCCTGACCAAGTTCGGCAATATAACGCTGAAGTGGGGGATCACTGACTCCATGGAACTCTACAACTGGCGTCAGCAGGTGGTGGACTCAGGTGCCGAGGGTGCAAGAAAGAATATTTCCATCATCCTTGTGGATGAGGCAGGCAATGACAAGGCAAGATGGGATATTGTCAGGGCATGGCCTGTCAAGTACGATCCACCTGACTTCAATGCAAAGGGTAACGAGGTGGCGATAGAGTCGCTTGAGATCGCCCATGAAGGTTTTAAAAGGGTTTCGTAAAGGAGGTAAGTTTACATGGCATTCCAGACAGAGTTTGAATTTATTCTCCCCAGGGGATATGTGGACGAGGAGGGGAATCTACACAAAAAGGGTGTAATGCGTCTTGCCACTGCAGCTGATGAGATACTGCCCATGAAGGACCCCAGGGTGCAGGCGAATCCAGCCTACCTGACGGTGATACTCCTTTCAAGGGTTATAACAAGGCTGGGGACACTTGAGACGATAAACACCAGGGTGATTGAGAATCTCTTTGCAGCAGACCTTGCCTATCTCCAGGATTTCTATACACGAATTAATGAAAATGGTACATCAAATATAAAGGCCCATTGCCCCAGGTGTGACCATGAGTTTGAAATGGAGGTGAATTTCCGCCCGGGGGAGTAAAGGGCTACCCCCTCAATAGAATCTACGAGGAGGTAGCCTTTATCGCATATCACTTCCACTGGTCATACGAGGAGATCATGAACATGGAGCACAGGGAGCGGCAGAGATGGGTTGAGGAGATATCAAAGATTAACAGGCGATTATCAGGAACTGGAGAAAAGAGTATAGAGGAGGTTGAATAAGATGTCCACAGGTAAGAGACCTGACCCGCTGATGGGTTTCAGATTTATTGTGGAAATAGACGGTATCGCCGTGGCAAGGGCCTCTGAGGTTTCAGGCATCCAGGTGGAGATAGAGACAGAGACCTATGAGGAAGGCGGTGTAAATGACTTTGTTTATCAACTGCCTAAGAGAGCCAAATACCAGCCCATTGTGCTAAAAAGAGGGCTTGCCGAGGGAGTTGAGTTCTGGCAATGGCATCAGGACTGCGTAAATGGTTCTGTGAAGAGGAAAAATGGCTCCATAATCCTTCTTGACACGGAAGGACAGGAGAAGTGGAGATGGAACTTTGTGCAGGCCTTTCCAGTAAAGTGGACAGGGCCTGACCTGAAAGCAGAAAATGCCTCCGTGGCCTTTGAATCCATTGAACTTGCACACCACGGGATAAGAAAGGGATAGGGCATGGTGAAAAATAAATCAAAAGGGGTTTTAAAACCCATTAGTATGCACAGGACAGGTTTTTGTAAAAGGATATTGACTAAATATCTTAGAAGATATTCCGGGATTTCTTTACCCTTCATGAAACTGAGAGTGCCGGTAAGGAGGTATATGTTACATCATTTTAAGTTTTCTTATAACATTACTGTGCCTGTAAGTATGTATCTCAGCCTGATTGATTATTCCCCTCTGAATATTCTCAAAGGCAGAATTGAGTTCAGTAAATCAGAGATAGGCAGTAAAGGAGGGCTGTTTTTTAATAAAGAGTTTGTTGTTATTAATTCATTGTCAGGACCCTTTAAAACAATTGATAGAAGGGAAAAACTGTCATTCAGCAGTAATGTTATTATGAACTTTTTTAAGCATCTTGAATCAAAGACCCATGAGAGACTGAATCAGTTTGAGGTGAAGAAATCGGAAGGGATTATAGGGATAAAGGATCAGAAGGTCTTAAACATGGCATTCAGTTACAATAAAGTCTCTGCTTACAGTGGCCATTACATCAGACCAATAACATACATCTTCAGGAAACATCACATTAAGCCTGTTACATCATTTAAAGGAGATATCTCTTATGTAAGCAAACATAGCAACATCCAGAATGCATATCATATCAAAAAAGGGGCAAACTATTTTAAGGAATCAGAAATAGTATATCAAAACAATGATACCGTGCTAAGTAAAGAGATAAAGGAGATAAAGAACTTTATTATAAAGACAAAGAATGAGCTTGAAAATCTCCCCACAAGAGAATTTGTAAACAGAGAAATAGAGAAACATCTGAATGGAAAACTGAATCTTATGCATATAACAGAGCATGTTTATTCAGAGTTGAAAAGAAGAATAAGACTGGAAAGAGAGAGAAGGGGGCTCTATGCTGGTTAAGGCATTTATAACAAGAAAAGACAAGCCATGGCTGGTGGTTCCATGCCTCTTCAATCCGAAGGAACTGAGTGTGGAAAAGAGCAACCAATTTGCAGAGATAAACATTCCCGGACTGTCATCATCTGTGCTTCAGTTTGTTCGCGGCAACAGCAGAACCATAACTCTGGATCTCTTTTTTGACACCTATGAAGAGAAGATAGACGTGCGGCTCTTTACTGATAGGATTACAGGCTGGGATGCAGGCAGTATGTTCAGTAAATTGCCTGATATGGCAAAGGGGCTTATGGATATAGACTCCGAACTCCACGCCCCGCCTGTGTGTCTCTTTATCTGGGGGGCCTTTGTCTTTCAGTGCATCATAGAGCGTGTGACCAAGAGGTTTACAATGTTCTTACCGGAGGGATTCCCTGTAAGGGCAACTCTTAATGTTACCCTTAAGGAGTATACCGATGTGGATGAGCAGGTAAAGGAACTGGACCTGCATTCTGCTGATATCACCAAGAGATGGACTGTTAAGGAAGGTGACAGCCTCTGGTTGATTGCAGACAGGGAGTATGGAGACCCTGCTGACTGGAGACTCATTGCCGAGGCAAACGGTATAGAGGATCCGAGGGTTTTAACACCGGGACAGCAGCTGATAATACCAACAAAGGAGTAGATGGATGCCCCTGACTGATTTTGCAAAAAAGACGGCTCAATTTTATGCACCCCGATTTGAGGTGGAGATAGAGGGAAAGACACTCAAATTAGAGAAGATAATAACCCAGATCTCTGTAACCGAGAAGGTGGATGAAGGGGCGAGTTTTTCTTTTACTGTATTTGATGAATATGAC
Source organism: Nitrospirota bacterium (assembly GCA_011321725.1). Taxonomy (GTDB): domain Bacteria; phylum Nitrospirota; class Thermodesulfovibrionia; order Thermodesulfovibrionales; family JdFR-85; genus JAADHP01. Next base: position 9,959 of record DROX01000034.1, read on the forward strand.
CTCAGAAAAGAGGAGTTTAAATGGCTTGAAAGTGATCTCTTTCAGGTGGAGAATAAAGTAACAATCAGCATGGGCTATGAAAGTGACCTTGAAACAATGATTGAAGGAAAGATAACCTCTGTAGAGCCGAATTTCTTTTCAGGTGAGGTGCCGACTATTACGATCAGCGGCCATGACCTGTCTTTTGATTATCTGAAGAGGTCATCACCTGCGGAGCCCTTCAGGAATAAGACATACAGTGAAATAGCTGAGGAAATTGCTGGAAAGGCAAATCTCCAGTCCGAGATACACAAGACTGACATAAGGGTGACAGAGATAAAGAAGCAGAATAATGAAAACTATTTTCAGTTTTTAAAGAGACTTGCTGAGGAGATAGAGTTTGTCTTCTTTGTCTATAAGAAGAAAATGTATTTTGTCAGGGAATATGAG
>DROX01000035.1 GCA_011321725.1 Nitrospirota bacterium
GGCTCAAGGCTACTCTGGCTCAAAGAAGTGGAGAAGGCTGTGGCAGCTTAGCAAATTCTTCCCTGTCAAATAACAGAACCCTGGAACAGGTTCAGGATGACAATTGAGTGTCATTCTGGCGAAGGATCAGGATCCCTCCAATTCACTTAGATTCTAATGCCTTCACCTATTTTCCCAGGTGGTTAACTGGTTAAAGGCTCAAGAGGGACCAGTCAACACATATGGCCCCCGAGTGTTACAAGGCATTCATCATGAGGGTTACATATTTTGTGTTTAACTATTAGAAGATGTTAGAATATACATCCATGTAATTTTATCAACAAGGAGGTGTGTATGCTGAGAAGAGATTACTATTTTACTTCAGAATCCGTTACCGAGGGGCATCCTGACAAGGTTGCTGATCAGATATCCGATGCAATCCTTGATGCAATCATGAAAGACGACCCCTATGGCAGGGTGGCCTGTGAGACCCTAGTAACCACTGGTCTTGCCTTTGTCTCCGGAGAGATAACAACAAGCTGCTATGTACCCATCCCGGATCTTGTCAGGGAGACCATCAGGGATGTTGGATATACAAGGGCAAAATACGGCTTTGATTATGAGACCTGTGCGGTTATCACAGCAATTGACAGGCAGTCAGGTGATATCGCAATGGGGGTTGATGTGGGTGGCGCAGGTGATCAGGGCCTTATGTTCGGGTTTGCCTGTAATGAGACAGAGGAGTTGATGCCCCTTCCCATAATCCTTGCCCATAAACTGGCAATGAGGCTTGCAGAGGTAAGGAAAAAGGATATCCTCGGTTATCTCAGGCCTGATGGTAAGACCCAGGTCACTGTAGAGTACAGAGACGGGAAACCCTTCAGAGTGGATTCAATAGTAGTCTCTGCTCAGCATAACCCTGATGTGACACTCAAGGAGATCAGGGAGGATATTATTGAGAAGGTAATAAAGCCCGTGGTACCGCCGGAACTGCTTGATGAGGAAAACATTACGTACCATATAAATCCTACAGGAAGGTTTGTTGTTGGTGGCCCCATGGGAGACACAGGGCTTACAGGCAGAAAGATCATTGTTGATACATATGGAGGGGTGGCCCGTCACGGGGGTGGTTGCTTCTCAGGCAAGGACCCCACAAAGGTTGACCGTTCCGGGGCATATATGGCCCGTTACATCGCAAAAAACCTTGTTGCCGCAGGCATTGCAGAGAGGGCCGAGGTGCAGATCGCCTATGCCATAGGTGTGCCCGAGCCTGTGTCAATCCTTGTGGATACCTATGGTACCGGAAGGATTCCCCATCAGGATATCGTGAGGCTTGTAAGAGAAAACTTTGATCTTACTCCGAAGGGGATCATTGAATCACTTGATCTGAGAAGACCCATTTACAAGAAGACCGCTGTTTATGGCCACTTTGGCAGAAAGGATGACGAGTTTACCTGGGAGAAGACCGACAGGGCTGACACCCTGAAAAAGCAGGCTGGCCTGTAATCATAAAATGAAAGGAGAATGATCATGAAATACGATGTAAAGGACCTTGCTCTTGCAAAGTCGGGCAGAGACAGGATTGAGTGGGCAGAGATGGAGATGCCTGTGCTAAGGACCATCAGGGAGGACTTCAGAAAAAGGAAACCCCTGAAAGGTGTGAGGATAGCAGCTTGTCTGCATGTGACAACAGAAACAGCCAATCTGATGGAGACGCTGAAGGCGGGAGGAGCAACAGTTGCCCTCTGTGCATCAAACCCCCTGAGCACACAGGATGATGTGGCCGCTTCCCTGGTGAAGTATTCCAGGATACCGGTTTTTGCCATCAAGGGTGAGGATAACAGAACCTACTACAGACACATCAAGGCAGTACTTGAAATTCAGCCACATATAACAATGGATGACGGTGCAGACCTTGTCTCAACACTTCATAAGGGGGCCAAAAAACTAATCGGCAATGTGATAGGTGGCACAGAAGAGACCACCACCGGTGTGATCAGGCTCAGGGCAATGGCTGATAAGGGTGTCTTGCAATATCCAATTATCGCTGTGAATGACGCATACACTAAGCATCTCTTTGACAACAGATACGGCACCGGTCAGAGCACGATTGATGGTATACTGAGGGCAACAAACAGGTTGATCTCAGGATCAATATTCGTGGTATGTGGATACGGCTGGTGCGGCAGAGGGGTTGCAATGAGGGCCAAGGGCATGGGTGCAAGGGTGATCATCACAGAGGTTGACCCACTCAGGGCCCTTGAGGCAACTATGGATGGCTACGAGGTGATGCCCATCAGGGATGCAGCCAGGATTGGTGATATATTTGTCACGGTTACCGGTGACATTAACGTGATCTCAAAGGAATGCTTCAGGTTGATGAAGGATGGTGCCATCATCTGCAACTCAGGACATTTTAATGTTGAGATAGATCTTGAGGCCCTCGGAAAAATGGCAAGATCAAGGAGAAGGATCAGGGAGTTTGTGGATGAATATACACTGCCAAGGGGGAAGAGGATTTATGTGCTTGGAGAGGGAAGGCTCATAAACCTCGCAGCAGCAGAAGGCCACCCCTCGGCTGTAATGGATATGAGTTTTGCAAACCAGGCACTCTGTTCCGAATATATTGCAAAAAATTCTGAAAAGCTTCAAAAGAATGTATATCCTGTACCCGAGGCTATTGACAAAAAGGTTGCCAAGCTGAAATTAAGCTCCATGGGTATCAGGATTGACAAACTCACTGCTCAGCAGAAGAGTTATCTCCATAGCTGGGAGTTGGGAACGTAGCGGAAAGGCTCAGGATGGTCAATCTGAAGGCACTTAGCCCGGAGGAACTGAAGGAGTTCATAGAATCCCTCTCACTGCCTTCTTACAGGGCAAGGCAGATAATACATCGTATATACGAAAAGTGGGCAACATCAATTGATGATATAAAGGAGTTCTCATGGGGGCTCCGTCATGAACTTTCGCAATACGCCTATATCAGCAACCTGAAACTGCTTCAGAGAGAGCGTGCCGCTGATGGTACAGAGAAGTTTCTCTTTGAGCTTGAAGATGGTCTCACCATAGAGAGTGTACTGATACCTGATGAAGATCGTCTTACCCTATGTGTATCCTCACAGGTGGGCTGCGCAATGGGCTGTGATTTCTGTCTTACCGGGACAATGGGTCTAAAACGTAACCTCAGGGCCTTTGAGATAGTTGATCAGGTTATTCAGGTCTCAAAAATTATCAACCCCGAAAGAATAACCAATATCGTCTTCATGGGCATGGGTGAGCCACTTAATAATCTCACAGAGGTTGCCGAGGCGCTGAGGAGGATAACACAATTTGTGAAGATATCCAGAAGGCGGATCACACTATCTACATGCGGAGTTGTACCAAAGTTGCTGCAGCTTCCGGAGGCTGCTCCGGCTGTCAATATTGCCATATCACTCAATGCGACTACCGACGAGGTGAGAGACCGCATCATGCCTGTGAACAGAAGATACCCGATCAGAAAGCTCCTTGATGCCTGTCGTGCATACCCTCTTGAACCCAGAAGGAGGATCACCTTTGAGTATGTATTATTAAAGGGGATAAACGACTCTGATGCAGATGCCAGAAGACTTGTAAGGCTTCTCGGGGGTATCCCCTCAAAGATTAATCTTATCCCTTTCAATCCCTACAGAGGTGCAAAATACCAGAGGCCTGATGATGAGCGGATCTTGAGATTCCAGAAGATACTGACAGATGCTGGTATGACAGCCTTGATCAGAAAGAGTAAGGGGGCAGAGATTTCAGGTGCCTGCGGTCAATTGGCGGGAAGATGTTCTGACCTGAAGGATGAACCTGCACCTGTTCATTCCGGCAGGTTCTGACAGGAATCTGCAGGAGTGGGTATAAGTCTTTTGCCATTATCCAGCTATCTGATTAAAAACCCCGGGATATGCTTGATCGGAGAATCTAAAGACAGAGGACTATGAATATCCTATCAGAAAATTCCTACATTTTTGTAGGAATTTTCTGATTTACAGTTATTGATCTCTTTTTGTATAATTCCGAAATTTTATCTTTATCTTCTGTCAGAATTTATAAACAATTGCGGAGATGGGAGCGAGAGGGAGACTGAAGATAGGGGTTTTGGGGCTGTTGTTCCTCCTTGCCATGCTTCTTCCGGCAGTAGCCTGTGCTGAGGGGATGAGTTATTATTATGATTCCTCGGGCAGGTTGCATAAGGCACTGAGGGAAGATGGCTCAGCAGCATTATACCGCTATGATGATGCTGGCAATCTCCTCTCCATTGAGAACCTCCAGATTGATAAAGCTCCTCCGGAGATTGATTCTTTAAATCCGAAGATTTTCTTCACGGGAACCCCCTCTATCGTAATAACCATGAAAGGGAGGAATCTTTTTACCCTTGAAGGGCTCTATACAGATAATGCCGGTGTCCATATTCTTGGTTTTCAATCCACAGAGGACACAATAACTGCAGAGATAGGCATTGACTCTGATGCCCCATCAGGCAGTTTTTCCTTTTATGTAAAGACATCCTTTGGAGAGACATCCATAGGCTATACTGTGGCAACACTCAGCTTCACACCTGAGAGGCTTTTAATGAAGTCAGGTGAAACATCCACTGTAGAGGTCTTTATGGAGCCTGTCTCTAATACTGACCTGATACTATCTCTTTACAATCCCCAGCCTCAGATTCTTGAAGCCCCTCAGGAGATAGTCATTTCTCAGGGTACAGGTACCTTCCAGGTTACAGCACTATCAGAAGGAACAGTGGTTCTGCGACTTGCCGGACGGGGTTATTCCGTATGGATAGCAGGGACATTAACCGGTGATATCTACGTTGACTCAGGCAATGTCTCTGTGAGCATGCCACTGCTTGTAAGAAACAATACAGGAATTCTTTCATCTCAGGTCAGCGTTGGCATGATATTCCCGAAATCCAACCTGATGGATTCGGTTTCTGTGCAATTAATGAATACACTGGGTACGCAGAGGACATACTTTGATCATGTCTCTGTTCAGATGCCTTTTGAGGCCACAAAGGTGTCAGGAGGGGTATGTGTGGAAATAGAATAAGACCTCCCCTAACCCCTCTTTACAAAGGAGGGGAATGTCCTCCTCCCCTTTATAAGGAGGCTGGGGTGGAGTTGAATGATAGAGTTGAAAACAAAATCAAAATACAAGGAGGCAGAGGTATGAACAGTAAAAGAACATTATTAATAATGTTGGCAGTTATGCTCGTTCTTCTGACCCCGGTACAATCCCGCGCCTTTGAAAGCGGAAGCACAGGTGCAGACGGAGCCTTCAACCCAACAGCAGACACGGTGCTGCAGATGCCCGAGGATGGCATCTTCAACTTTACCACAGTAAACATCCCTGCTGGTGTAACCGTTACCTTCAAAAAGAACTCCAAAAATACACCTGTCTATATCCTTGCCACTGGAGATGTGATTATTGAAGGCACTATAAGTGTGAATGGAGGCAATGCAATCAACCAGTCTCCAGGCGAAGGAGGCCCTGGCGGATTTGATGGTGGAGCCGGCTCTTTCCATGGAGAACCGGGTGGAAATGGCCTTGGACCTGGAGGAGGTCAGGGAGGTCCATATATGCCTCAGAACAGCCCTGATAATGGGTTCGGTGGTGGAGGTGGAGGATATGGTACAGCTGGTAAGAAAGGATGTGCCGACTATTCAGGTAGCGGTGGCATGACCTATGGTACAACTAAATTATTGCCAATTACAGGAGGCTCAGGTGGAGGAGGTGGCAGCGGTGGGAATTGTAGTGGTAGCCCTGGTTCTGGCGGAGGTGGTGGTGGAGGCGGTGGAGCCTTAGTTATAGCCTCTTCTACCAAGATAGTTGTTAGCGGATCAATTACTGCAGATGGAGGCAATGGTGGCAAAGGAAGCAACTGCTATTCAGCAGGCGGTGGTGGTGGCAGTGGAGGCGCTATAAGGCTTATCGCTTCAACAATTTCAGGCTCAGGTTCAATTACTGCAAAGGGAGGCAGTGGCAACACAGGTACTATCAATTACTGTTCGAACCAGGGCGGCAAGGGTGGCCTTGGTCGCATCCGTCTTGAGGCAGATCATCTAACGTTTACATCTCAGACAACACCAGCCTATACCGCCGGTCGTCCCTCCAGTGTATTTGTTACAGAAGTGCCCACAATCAGGATTGTTGAAGTGGGTGGCATAGCAGTACCTGCAAATGCCACAGGCAGATTTGGTACACCTGATGTCTCTCTGCCACTTGGTACGGAGAATCCTGTATCTGTAAAGATAGAGGCATCAAAGATACCTGTGGGCACAGTAGTGAAGCTCACATCTACTCCTGAGTACGGTTCAAAAACCACAGCTACAGGCACGCTTTCAGGAACCTTTGATTCGTCATCCACCACGATTGATATAAACCTCTCTACAGAATACCAGTGTATACTCACTGCAGAGGCTACCTTTACCATGCAGACCACCATGTACTTTGACGGAGAGAAGATAGAAAAGGTGAGGGTAGCAGGAAGTCCTGGCAGTGGTTCAAAGGTCACTTACATTACGGAGACAGGCAGGGAGGTGAAGGCAGAGGAAGTCCTTGCGAGGGCAACCTATCACCTCCCCTGATTAATAATAATCCCTCCCCTTGATAAGGGGAGGCAGGGAGGGGTTGAAGACCTCCCCCAACCCCTCCTTGTTAAGGAGGGGAGCTATTCCTCCCCTTATTAAGGGGAGGGAAGGGTAGCAACATTATTTTCTGGAGGATATAGACAATGCCCTTTAAAGCTGACAGCAGGCACATTAAAACAAAGAAACTCTTGTGGCTGACCCTGCTTGTCCTCATCATCACCTTTGTGTTTCACTCTTCCATAAGAGCCAGAGAGATAGAACTGAATGGCAGTATCGTACTTGATGGGTATGTTACCCAGATCGGCCATGCTCCTGGAAGCAGTATAGCCTATGTTATTAGCAAGAAGAAAAGAATGATATTTATAGTTGATCTCGCTAATTCCCTTGTCAGGGAAAGGATAAAAGTTCGTGGAAGACCTGTGGGAGTAGCTGTGGAGCCTGAGAGTGATTATGCCTTTGTTTCCATCAGAAAGGGCAGAAAGGGTTATCTCTTTCTTGTCAGTCCTGATGGCAGCATCGTAGAGAAGATCCTGTTAAAGGACAGACCTGGCAAGATAGCAATAAACCCTCAAACAAACACACTGATAGTAGCACTGGAAAAAGAGAAGAAACTATTGCTTATCTCTAAGGAAACCCTTTCTGTTACAGGAGAGATATCGCTTCCATACAGACCAGAGTTGCTCGGTCTGGATAGGGATTCAGACAGGGCTGTAGTGGTTTCAAAGAGCTCTGACAATAAGCATGGGCACAGACAGGGGGAGGATCATAGAGGCAGAAAGAGCATGATCATGATAGTTGACCTTGAATCAGGAACTTTACTTGATGAGATCAGCTTCAGAGAAAGGATACATGACATTGCCATTGATACAGACAGGGACATCGCAGTGATATTATGGAACAGAGGGATAACCCTCATGGATATTAATACAGGAGATGTCATCAAAACCTTCAGCAAACAAAATAAAGGGTGTAAAAAGTGCTTTAAAAAACACGGGAGCTGTCATTTCAGACACAAGGGAGTTGTGGATATCAACCAGTCAACACACATGGCCGTGGTTGCAGCAGCCGGGGAACTCTATTTTATTGACCTGAATGAAAAGAAGATTTTAGCTTATCACTTTGGTAAAAGAGGTCATGCTGAGGTAATCTCTGTTGATCCCTACCAGAATAGGGCATTAATTGGCGCCAGAATAGACAAAAGAAAACTCAGATATCCCTTCAAACCCGACAACCCAAAAAAACTCAGTGATCACTCCAGCTTCAATGAACGCAATAAACCCAAAAAACACGAGAAACGCAATAACCCAAGAGAACGCACCAGACTTTTTATTGTTCAGCTTCCAAATCCTGTGCCCGAGATCACAGCTCTTATTCCTGACGCTTCCAGGGCAGGCGAGGGGGTCAGCCTGAGGGTAGAGGGAAGGTTGTTCATTACTGATTCAGGGGTGAGGTTCAATCATCAGGATGTTAATACTACTTTTATTAATAATGAGACACTCCATGCAGATGTGCCTGCTGAATTGCTTTCAGAGCCAGGAAGTGTACCTGTTACGGTCTTTAAC
>DROX01000036.1 GCA_011321725.1 Nitrospirota bacterium
AAATAATAAAAGACAGAGTCTTTTAGGACTTAAGTGTATAGACAAGGGTCTTGATGTAAGATACCTGAGGTATTGCTACATGGCATTCTTCACCACCTCTGGGCCTATAGGGTTTGTTTCTTTACTTGATTTAGCGTATAACAATAAAAAAGAGGTTACTTTATTGTTTAATCCTGTGGTTGGCTTATTTTTATGAGGTGCTGCCTTGACAGGGATTTGTTTTGAACAGATATGAGGAAACCTGACTCATGAGTCAAGTTATCCACTGCATCACAGGATTTGCCTTGCCTTCAGGGTATAAGGTTATAATAGGAATCACGGGACTGCAAACCTCAGGGGTTTTCGACCTCTGATTTCCGTAAACTGCCCTGGTAATTTTTTATTCGGACGGGTATGAAAAGGAATAAAACAGTTAAGAGAACGACCAGGAGATGCTTTCAACCATATTTTCTCGTCTCATAACAGGCTACTTCTTCATCTTTCTACTCCTTGTGGGAGCAGGTATCTATTCCATATCCAGGATACAGGCGCTCAACCAGACCATCACATCCATCGTTGAAAGGGACAACAGGCTCATTTTCCTCAAACAGAAACTCTCTGAGTCAATCCTCTCACAGACCCAGACCGTGTCAAAGTACCGGATAGTGAAGGATAAAAAACTCTATGAACTCATCCTTGATTATGACAGAGAGATAAAAAGACATATCGCAGAACTTGAAAGACTCATCCAGGGTTCTGGAAGGGAGGCAATTGCGGACAGTATAGCATCAAAATACAGAGAATACTTCAAGCTCATTACAGGACGGGACAAGAAGGCCCTTTCAGAAAAGGAAAGGGAGCGTCTGAAAGAGGCGCTCCTTGAAGAGCTGTTCAGGGCATTGAAGACGCTCCAGGACTATGCGGAAGGCTCAGCAAAAGAAAAGATAGCAAAGACACATGTGGCAGGTCAGCGCGCTGTAACGCTTACACTCACTGTAACCATCCTGTCAATAATGATCGGCCTTTTCATCTCTGTAATCACAACAAGAAGCATTGTCAGGCCTCTGTCCCTCATCAAGGGCCAGATGAAAAGGATCGCATCAGGCAGCTTTGAAGGCAAGGCCGAGATCGCCTCTCCCCTGGAGCTGAAGGAACTGGCTGATACATTCAATTATATGTCTGAGAAGTTGAAAGAGGTTGACAGGATGAAGAATGATTTTTATGCTGTCATGTCTCATGAATTAAGGACACCCCTTGCCTCAATAAAGGAGGGGTCCAAGATCCTGATGGAGGGATACATGGGGGAGCTAAGTGATAAACAGCGAATGATACTTGATATCATCTCCAAGGAAAGCCTGCGTCTCATAGAGATGGTCAACAACATCCTTGATCTCTCAAAATTAGAGGCAGGCATGGTGAGGTTTGACTTCAGGGAGATGGAGCTGGACTCCCTTATAAAGCGGGTCATTTACGAGATAACACCACTGGCTGAAGGCAAGCGGATCGGGATTAAGACAGAATTCTCTTACACAGATGTGATCATGGTTGATCCTGAGAGGATCATGCATGTCATGAGAAACCTCATCGGTAATGCAATAAAATTCACCCCGGAGAATGGAACCATTACAATAGGGACAGAAAAGAGGGACAGAAATGTTATAGTATCTGTAAAGGATACAGGCCCTGGCATTCCAGAGCAGTATATTGAGAACATCTTTGACAAATTCACCCAGGTAAACCAGTCAAGATACAAATACATGAAGGGAACAGGAATCGGGCTCTCTATAGTAAAACATATAGTAGAGGCTCATGGAGGAAAGGTGTGGGTAGAGAGCAAAGAAGGCCATGGAAGTACCTTTTATTTCTCCTTGCCGCTTTAGCTTTATTCCTGAATGGCTGTAGCACCATAGAACCTCTCAGGACGCTGGACCTGAAAAGCGAACTGAGAGAGGCAGACAGTGCCCATCAGCAGGGAAGATACAACAGGGCACTACAACTCTATACCAGTGTACTGGAGGCCTCAGGGAATCAACAGCCTGCTGATCTTGCCCTGTATAGACTGGGGATTCTCTACATTGATCCCGGGAATCCATCTGCTGATATCAAGACAGCCCTGGATTATCTCGGAAGGCTTGTAAGGGAGTTTCCCGAAAGCAGGTATGCCCTTGATGCCAGGGTATTAACAGCAAAGCTGAAGGACCTGGAAAAGCTCCGAAGGACCTTGTGGGTCTACTCAGAAATCAAACCCTATCAGTACTTCCGTTACACCGGAAGTTTCAGGCAGACACTCAAGAGATACTCTGAGGTACTGCAAGAGGGGGCTGAAAAACCACTGTCCGATCTTGCCCTCTTCAATCTTGGCATCCTCTATGTATATAGTGAGAGAGAAAGGAACTTCAACAAAGCACTGGGATATTTTAAAAGACTGATAAAGGAGTTTCCCGAAAGTTCAAGGATTGATGAGGCAAGGGCATGGGTCAAGACACTGGAGATTATCCTGAAATTAAGCCGTATAGAGGTTGAGATGGAGAAGAAAAAGAAGGAATTGATAGAATGATCAATCCCTATTGCTTCCTTTCAAGAACATTCCTGACCTCTTTCAGGAGTTCATGAGGTGTAAAGGGCTTTGAAAGAAAGGCGGTCTTCTCATCAATGATATGATCCTTGTGGATGTAGTTCATTGTATAGCCGCTTATATAAAGGACCTTTCCCTTGAATCCTGCCTTTCTTGCCCTGTCAAATACCTCCTTGCCACTGTAGCCGGGCATAACAACATCAAGAATAAGAAGATCAAATGCAGCAGGGTTCTCCATGATCTTTTCCAGTGCCTCCTTGCCGTCTGAGGTGGCACACACCCTGTAGCCCCTTTCCTCCAGAGCAGTACATATCGTGTCCCTTACATCAGCCTCATCCTCGGCAACAAGAACAGACTCACCACCACCTGTCTCCTCAGAGGATACATCCTCATCCTTACCAGGCTCCTCTGCAAAATCCTCTGCCACGGGGAAATAAAGTTTAAATGTGGTGCCTCTCCCTGGTTCGGAATAAAGATTGATATACCCCCTGTGTTGCTTCACAATACCGTAGACAGTGGCAAGGCCGAGTCCTGTCCCCTTCCCCACCTCCTTTGTTGTGAAAAAGGGCTCAAAAATATGTTTCTGCGTCTCCTCATCCATGCCGATACCATTGTCAGACACACTCAGGCACACATACTCCCCCTCCCGGGTCACCCACCTGTGGCTCATGAGATAATCCTTGTCAAAGATGGCATCAAATGTCTCAATGATTATCTTGCCCCCACCGGGCAGGGCATCCCTTGCATTTGTCAGGAGATTCATGAGAACCTGTTCTATCTGCGCAGGATCAACAAAGGCAGGTTTCGTGTCGTTGTAGAAACACTCAATCTCTATATGCTCCGGGATCAGCCTTTTTATGATTTTTTCAAAATCCCTGATTATATGGGAAAGCATAACCGTCCTTGGCTGAAGTATCTGTCTCCTGCTGAAGGCAAGCAGCCCCTTCGTAAGATTGGAGGCCCTGTCGGATGCCTTAAGGATCGCATCAACCTTCTCAATATGTTCACCCTCCTTGAGCTTCATCTTCAGCATCGTGGCATAACCTATAATTGCCGTAAGTATATTATTGAAATCATGGGCTATGCCACCAGCAAGGAGCCCCACTGATTCAAGCCTCTGGGACTTTATCAACTGCTCCTGGAGGGACTTCTTCTCCGTTATGTCAAGAAGTGTTCCGATGATAGCCGGCCTTCCATTGTAGAGCGTCCTTGCGCCGTAGACCTCAACATCAAAGACCGTTCCATCAGCCTTTACAGCCCTGAATGTATAGTTTACAGCATTTATTTTCCCCTCAATCCTCTCCCTTAGTTTCCTCTCCACCAGTGGCCAGTCAGACTCGTATGTAAGATCTCTGGGACCAAGCCTGTCCAGGAGCTCCTCCCTTGAATATCCTGTTATCTCGCAGAAACGGGGGTTCACATACCTGAAAAGACCATCCTGTATGAGATACACCCCTGCAACACTGTTTTCCACGAGGGAACGGAACTTGTATTCCGATTCCTTTATCACGCTGTCAAGCTCCTTCACCCTGGAATACCGCCTCTGTAACTCATAGACCGCGTAGGAGAGGGAGAGAGATATGAAAAGCAGTATCACAAGGGTTATCCATCTGTGTTTTTTAAAAATCCCAACAAGCCCCTCCATTGGCCACATCCTCAATCTCAGGGACAACTCTCTAACGCTTATGCCCTCTTCCTGAAACCCCTCTAAAGGATTTCCCGTACTGTATAATACCCTGTCACGGTTCAATACCATAAGACCAACCTTATCATCCATGGTCATGGTGCTTTTTATAAGCGGACCCACTGTGAATACACCGTTGAGGTATCCTGCAGGTCTGCCATTAACGATCAGGGGGTAGTATGTGGCCACACCAAGGCCACCCTGGAAAAGCTCAATCACCGATGTCATGGCAGGTTTGCCTGTATCCCTTGCCCTGGCAAAGGAAAGCCTCACCGAGGGCTCTTTATGTTTCAGCACGTTTTTATTAAGTGCACCTTCATTGCCCTTCAGGGGGTAGACCCACCTGATGTAACCATCCCTGTCAATGAAATTCAGTGCCCTGAAACCTCCGAACCTCTCATACACGGGCATTACAATGGGGATAAAGAGCTGTTTTGTCAGCTCTCCCCTGCCTGAATGGTACTGTAGGTGCTTTGCAAGAGACTCAAGGGCATACAGTCTTAACCTGATGGCATCCTCCAGCCTTATGGCAGACTGCTTCAGGGATGACTCAATATAGAGGTTCATCATCTGCCTCTCGTGGACACGGCTCCTGTACCAGAAGTTGAATACAATAGCGGATGTAAAGACGAGCACTACAAAAGGCAGGGCTTTCCTGAGTCCTCTCCGGATATAAAGAGCAGTACTGATTCTTCACCTCCTTTCCACGTTAAAAAACCCTGCAATACACCCCACCGTTTATTATAGCATATATTTTTGGTTTATCTGGTTTGTTCTGGTTGGCTGGTTCTGGTCGGTTTAACAACCCTGGAGCCTCAGCTGTTCATACATCCTTGCATTCTCAATGGCAATACCACACACCTCGGCAAGGGAGGTGGCAAAATCAATCTCGTCATCAGTGAAATGTCTGGGCACCCCTGTGAGCAGTCTGAGAAGTCCAAGCAGTTTTCCCCTTGCAAGGATGGGCAGTGTAAGCATACTCTTGATCCCCTCCTCTGCCATCTCCTTCTGGTATATGATCCTCGGATCCCTGGAAACATCATAAATCGCCACAGGCCTTAGCTGTAGCGCCTCCTTTACATTTATCTCCTCATCAACAGGCCCCCGGTTCAGATATTTCTCGCTCAGACCATAGGCTGCAACAAGCTCAAGCCTGTCACCGCTTTCATTCAGAAACCTGATGGTTGCTGCCTTCAGCCCCATAACCTCTGGCAGCTTCCGGACAATAAGGTTCAGCACCTCTTCAAGTTTCAGCGTTGAACTCACAGCCTTTGTCACCTCCTCAAACATCTTGAGATACTCACGCTCCCTGGAAATCCTTGCCTCAAAAAGCCTGGCATTGTTTATCGCAATGGCTGCCTGCTCAGCTATTGCGGTAAGGAACTTCAGATCCTCCTCGGTGTATCTCATGGGGTCAGAGGTATACATCCTCATCACACCGATAACCTCGCCTTTGACCTTGAGAGGAATGGACAGGATGGTCCTTATGCCTTCCCTAATTGCCTCCTCCCTGTATCTGGCCTTCTCATCCCTTGTGATATCGTAGATTGATACAGGTCTACCCTTCAGGGCATCCTCAATGCTCGCATCCGAGTCCACAGGGCCTTTGTTGACATATCCCTCGCTCAGTCCGTGGTAGGCTGCCACCTCAAGCTTGTTGGTTTCCCTGTTCAATAGCCTGACCATGCAGGCCTTGACATTCATGACCTTGACAACGCTGGTAACTATCAGGTTCAAGACATCCTGGAGGGTAATGCCCTGACCGATTGCCTTGCATATGCTCTGGTAACTCTCAAGATAGATCCTCTTCTCAAAGATCTTCTCTGCACAGTGAGGACACATTCCATGGGTAAAGACACCGAAGCCCGCCTTTGTCAGGTATATCTCTATGTTCTCCCAGCAGTCTGTGTCTGTCCTGATCTTCTTACACCAGGAACATATGGGGATCAGGTTCTTCTCGGGCATTGTATTTTTAAAATCACATCTTGTGGCATTTTTTGTCAAATTAATAATATTAATTTATTAATAAATATCTATCCAATAGCAATACTTCTCGGATATAGAAAACAAGGCAGTGCAGCTTACGGAAATCAGAAGTGAGAAATCGGGAGTCGGATACTCCTGAGGTTTGCAGTCTCACCTCTGACTTCTCCCCTCTCTATTATCATTGTTGGACCTGTCCTTTGGCTTGACCAGAGGATTGACCCGACAATCCATGGATTCCCCAGTCAAGCTGGGGAATGACAGAAAAAGGAAGTTGTCATTGTAGTGCTTGACACAGCGATCCATAACAATTTTGTCATTGTCGGGCAATGACCCGACAATCCACAACAAACCCTGTCATCGCCGTGCTTGCCACGGCGATCCATGGTCTTTTTAGATTACCCGGTCAGGCCGGGTAATGACAATAAAGTATAGTTTGTCACTGTCGGACTTGATCCGACAGTCCACAGTCCTTTAAAGACAAAAGACTGGATTACCCCTCCCAAGCATGCCCTCTGGCCTGACAAGAAAAAGTCTAACCACCTAAGCCTCAAAAGACCACCCTTTGGCCCTCTTTACTCATCAACCCATCCACTCATCCACCCATTCACTCATCAACCCATCCACCCATCTACTCATCTACCCATTCACCCACAAACTGCTCACCGCTCACTGCTCACTGCTTACTGCTTACTCCTGACTGTCTTATTGGCACCCTGCCTTGTTTTATAAAACTGAAATTATTTTACACTACTGATCACCTACATTCATGAGGGCTATCCTTCATCAACGGATGTTGGGCAGATGTGATAAAATAACTAAACCAGATGAAAGGGGTCTGAGAATGAGAATCATAAGATCTGAGAAAGAGCTGCAGAGGTTTCTTGAAAAACTAAGAAAGCGGGCAGAAGGTGTCAGCCCAGAGACCGTCTCTACAGTAGCAGAGATACTGAAAAAGGTCCGGGAAAGGGGTGACAGGGCTGTCAGGGAATACACCGAGAGATTTGACCGACTACGATCCAGCAGCCTGAGACTCAGAAGATCCACAATCAAAAGATATACCAGGCAATGCCACGAAGAGTTGAAAAGGGCAATTGAACTTGCCGCACAGAGGATAAGGGAGTTCCACTCCCATCAGCTGGAACTCTCATGGAAGTACAGAAAAGATGGCATCACCCTCGGGCAGGTTGTGTCACCCCTTGAAAGGGTGGGCGTCTATGTCCCCGGAGGAAAGGCATCCTACCCCTCAACGGTGCTCATGAATGTGATACCCGCACAGGTAGCAGGAGTTAGAGAGATTGTCCTCTGTGTACCCACACCAGGGGGTGAGATAAACCCGGCTGTCATGGCAGCCATTGATTATCTCAATGTTGAAGAGGTCTATACTATTGGTGGGGCCCAGGCAGTGGCTGCCCTGGCCTACGGTACGGAATCCATCAGAGGGGTGGACAAGATCGTCGGGCCTGGAAACATCTATGTGGCTATTGCGAAAAAGATGGTCTTCGGGGCTGTGGATATTGACATGGTAGCAGGCCCGAGCGAGATACTCATAATCACCGACAGAAAGACAGACCCTGAGCTGATTGCAGCCGATATGTTAAGCCAGGCAGAACACGATGAACTCGCCTCATCCATTGCAATTACCACCTCCGAATCACACGCAAGCTCCATAGCAGACTCCCTCCAGGCAATGCTGAAGAGGCTGTCACGGGCTGAGATTGCCCGCAGATCACTCAGAAACTATGGTGCCATCATAATAGCAAAATCCCTTAAACAGGCATCCGCCATTGCAAACACAATCGCACCGGAGCACCTTGAGATAATGACCGGGGAGCCGGAAAGGCTCCTTCCCCTTATAAAAAATGCCGGCGCCATATTCCTTGGCCCATGGACACCGGAACCGCTTGGTGACTATGTAGCAGGCCCTAATCATACCCTGCCCACTGGAGGTACTGCAAGGTTCTTCTCCCCCCTTGGTGTGTATGACTTTATGAAGCGTACAAGCCTTATACGCTCATCAAAGACAGCCCTGAGAAGGCTCAGCAGTGCTGTCATAACCCTTGCAGAGGCAGAAGGGCTTGAAGCACATGCAAACACGATAAAGGTCAGGCTTGAGAAGGCATGGATAAAGAAAAAAGGATCTTAGGATTTGCAGAGTGGTTTTACTCAACCCTTACAGAGAGATGCATACAGACATGTGGTCGTGCAATGGGCACACTGGAACAGCCTGTCTTCAGGAAGTTCCTCAACTACCGGGTCAACCGGGAACTTGAGTTCAACAAGGCCTGTATCTCAACAGCCTCGGCACTCCATGAACACGGACTCGGGCTGGGCGGTGATGATATTGAAGAGCTACTGCAGACAGGCAAGGTACTTGACAAAAAACTGCTGAGGGATATAAAGCTTCTTCCACTACGAATAAGCTTTGATTATGATAAGATAATCCCCCTGAGAGAAAAGAGGATACGCCTCATGGTGAATCTCTTTCTCAGATTATTGAACACAGAAGGCACATGCAGCTACGACGAGATGGCTCGCAGTGCATATGATATGAAAGAGTATCTTGATATCAATAACGAGATACTGGAACTATATGCTGAAGAGGCATTTATAGTAAACTCCACGATAAAAAGCGTCATAAAGATAGATACCGAAATACTCTCTGAACGGATGTACTGCATGATGATAGACGTGGGATACAAGCTTAACAGAGAGATCGCGGAAAGGATATTCATGAAATGATACCATATCCGGAGATAAGGCCCTATATCGTAAAGATAGGCCCCCTTGAGATACGATGGTACGGGCTTATGTACCTCCTTGGTTTTGCCTCCTCATACCTTCTTGTAAGATACCAGATAAAGAAAAAGGGGATGGATATCAGTAAAAACCTGATTGATGACCTGTACTTCTATCTCATACTTGGTCTCATAATCGGGGCAAGGCTCGGTTATGTCCTCTTCTATAACCTTTCGGAGTATCTCAGCAACCCCCTTGATATTCTTGCGATATGGCATGGTGGTATGTCCTTCCACGGAGGCCTTATCGGAAGCATTGTGGCAGGCATTGTATTTTCAAGAAAAAGGCATCTCCCCTTCTGGATGCTCTCGGACATGATAATTGTCACAGCACCTGTGGGGCTCTGTCTTGGCCGTATCGGCAATTTCATCAATGGTGAACTCTTCGGAAGGGTAACCACCGTTCCATGGGCAATGGTATTTCCCGGAGGGGGACCTTTACCAAGACATCCATCCCAGCTTTACGAGGCAGTACTTGAAGGACCTGTCCTTTTCCTTATCCTCTGGACATTGAAGGATCGTATTCACAGGAAGGGATACCTGACAGCGCTCTTTTTGATCTTTTATGGTATCTTCAGGTTCTTCGTTGAGTTCTTCAGGGAGCCTGACCCGCAGCTTGGTTTTGTATTGTCTTTCCTGACAATGGGGCAGATCCTCAGCGGATTGATGATAGTCTCCGGGATTGTACTGATCCTTGCACTGAAAAGGACAGATCGTGGCTAATCCTCCACCACAGCCGATTAAAATCACTGAGGATGCTTGACAGGGATTTTTTCTCTTTGTCATTACCCGGCCTGACCGGGGATCCATTTTTTCAAAGACCATGGATTGTCGGGTCAATGCCCGACAATGACAAGCTCCTTATGTATTCTTGTCATTACCCGGCTTGACCGGGTAATCCACTTGTTCATTGAAAGACCATGGATCGCCGTGTCAAGCACGGCGATGACAACTCACTTATATATATTCTTGTCATTACCCAACTTGATTGGGTAATCCAGTCTTTTGTCTTTAAAGGACTGTGGACTGTCGGATCAAGTCCGACAGTCCATTGTTAAAACCATATTACCCCTCCCAAGAATGCCCCTCTGGCCTGACAAGAAAAAGTCTAACCACCTAAGTCTCAAAAGACCACCCTTTGGCCCTCTTTACCCATCAACTCATCCACTCATCCACCCATTCACTCATCAACCCACAAACTGCTCACCGCTCACTGCTTACTGCTCACTGATACCTCTTGACTCCTGACTGTCTTACTGGCACCCTGCCTTGTTTACAAAACTGAATTATGTTGGACACTACCGGGCTTTAATGAAACCCCTGCCAATCAATAGATTTTTGTATGAAGGCTGAGGTATAATTTAATGTTTTACTATTATAAAGCCATAAAAGGAGGCTACCATCATAAAGGTAAAAATCAAGGACAAAGTAAAGGAGATTGAAAGACAGGCCCTGAAGGAGTTCCTTGAGAGGGTCTCTGCTGTAGCCATACGGGTAGACTCTGAGATTGTTGATATCAGCCAGGCAGACAATCTCCCTGAGGAGAGCACCATTGAGGTCATCACAGCAGACACACCAGAAGGGCTTGAAATATACCGTCACAGTACCTCCCATGTGATGGCCCATGCCGTAAAAAGGCTGTTCCCCAGTGTCAAGATAGCAATTGGTCCATCCACAGATGAGGGGTTTTATTACGATTTTGATATTGAAAGGCCCTTCACACCTGAGGATCTTGAAAAGATAGAAGAGGAGATGAAGAAGATCATTGAAGCAGACATCCCCTTTGTAAGGAAGGAGATGGACAGGGAGGAAGCCATCCGGTTCTTCAGAGACCAGGGGCAGAGCTACAAGGTTGAACTGCTTGAGGAGATCAAGGATGAACGCGTCTCACTTTACCAGGAGGGAGACTTTGTGGACCTCTGCCGTGGACCACACATCCCCTCAACAGGCCTTATAAAGGCATTCAAACTGCTCAAGGTAGCAGGGGCCTACTGGCGCGGAGACGAAAAAAACAAGATGCTTCAGAGGATCTATGGCACCGCCTTCCCTGACAGGAAGGAACTGAAGAGATACCTGAACTTTCTTGAAGAGGTAAAAAGACGAGACCACAGAAGGCTGGGTAAAGAGCTTGACCTCTTCAGCATAAACGAGGATATAGGCCCGGGGCTTGTGCTCTGGCATCCTAACGGCGCACTTATCAGGAAGACCATTGAGGACTTCTGGAGGAATGAACACCTCAAGGCAGGCTACCAGATACTTTATACCCCACACATAGCAAAACTCAACCTCTGGAAACAGAGCGGACACTGGGACTTCTACCGTGAAAACATGTACTCCCCCATGGATATTGAAGGCATTGAGTACGAGATAAAGCCGATGAACTGCCCCTTCCATATCGCTGTCTACAAAAGCAGCCTGAGAAGCTACAGGGAGTTCCCCATCAGATATGCAGAACTCGGCACTGTATACAGATACGAGCGCTCGGGCGTGCTTCACGGACTCCTGAGGGTGAGGGGATTCACGCAGGATGATGCCCATATATTCTGCAGGGAGGACCAGATAGAGGAGGAAATACTCAGGGTTCTGGACTTTACTATATTCATCCTGCAGACCTTCGGGTTTGACAGTTATGATATCTACCTCTCCACAAGGCCTGAAAAGTTTGTCGGTTCGGAGGAACACTGGGACAGGGCAACAGAGGCCCTCAAGGCAGCACTGGAGCACAAAGGGCTTGGCTATGAGATAGACCCGGGCGAGGGTGTATTCTATGGCCCCAAGATTGATATCAAGGTGAAGGACTCCCTTGGAAGACCCTGGCAGTGCAGCACAATCCAGGTTGACTTCAACAACCCTGAAAGGTTTGATGTGACCTTCAGAGGCCATGACGGTAGGGAGCACAGACCGATAATGATCCACAGGGCCCTGATGGGCTCCCTGGAGAGGTTCTTCGGAATTCTCATTGAGCACTATGCAGGTGCGTTTCCCACATGGCTTGCGCCTGTACAGGTGGGGCTCGTCACCGTTGCTGACAGACACGTAGAATATGCACAAAAGATACTCCAGGAGATGGTTGATAATGACCTGAGGGTGGAGCCCTTCTTTGATAATGAAAAGGTGGGATACAAGGTCAGGCAGGGGACTGTCAGAAAGATCCCCTATTTGGTTATAATAGGTGACAGGGAATCAGAGACAGGGCTGTTGCCTGTAAGGAAACGCACGGGTGAACAGGTGGGTCCCTATAAACTGGATGAACTGATAGCAAGACTTAAGGCTGAAATCTCGGAGCGCAGGGGAGATTTGAGCATTTAACATCTTCTATTTGTAAGGCCTTTTTTTGTATAATTAGAACGATAATCTAACCAGGAGGTGTTGTTATAGCACAGAACCACAGAGTAAATGAACGTATAAGGGCGAAAGAGGTCAGGCTGATTGATGCCGATGGCAAACAGATCGGCGTGGTACCATTGAGGGAGGCCCTTCGCATTGCTGAAGAGAGGGACCTTGATCTTGTAGAGGTTGCACCAAACTCCAATCCCCCTGTATGCAGGATAATGGACTACGGAAAGTTCAAGTACCAGCTGAGCAAGAAACACTCCCATAAAAAGACGATTGAGGTCAAGGAGATCAAGGTCAGACCAAATATTGACAAACACGATCTTGAACTGAAGATCAAACATATCATCAGATTTCTTGAGGACGGTAACAAGGCAAAGGTTACCCTCTTTTTCAGGGGGCGTGAAATCGTAAGACCTGAGCTTGGGATGCAGGTCTTTGAGAAGATAATTGAAAGGCTTGGAGACAGGTACAACATAGAGACAAAGCCGAAGCTGCAGGGTAAGAGCATAACAATGATAATAGCACCCAAATAATATCTTCAGGAGGATAGAGAGATGCCCAAGATGAAGACACACAGAGGAGCTGCCAAGCGGTTCAAACTGACCGGCACCGGCAAGGTCAAAAGGTGGAAGGCAAACAAAAGCCATCTAATGACAGGGAAACCATCAAGACGTACAAGGAGACTCAGGACATCGTCCCTGGTGGACAAGACACAGGAACGTTCAATCAAAAGGCTTTTGCCGTATGCATAAATTAAGCAGACTCAGGAGGTTATAAAAGATGCCAAGAGCAAAGGGTGGATTCAAGACACGAAGAAGAAGAAAAAAGGTCCTGGATATGGCCAGCGGCTATTACGGGGCACGCAGCAGATGTTATAAGGTGGCAAAACAGGCTGTGGAGCATGCCCTCCAGTATGCCTACAGGGACAGAAGGACAAAGAAAAGGGACTTCAGGAGGCTCTGGATCATAAGGATCAATGCAGCAGCAAGACAGAACGGGATGACCTACGGACAGTTCATCCATGGCCTGAAGAAGGCTGGCGTAGGGCTTGACAGAAAAACCCTTGCCCATATAGCCTATAGTGACCCTGATGCATTCAAGACCCTTGTGGACAAGGCCAGAGCAGCTGTTGCCGCATAAAACAAAGGGAGGCAGCGCCTCCCCTTCTCACCACAAAATGATGAGCATTGATATATCAAATCTAAAAGACGGTTTCCTGAAAGAGGCATCACAGGTAAAATCAACCCGGGAACTGAACAAACTGAAGGCTAAATTCCTGGGCAAGAAGGGGATTGTCACCGAGGGGCTAAAGGGGCTCTCCAGACTTCCAAAAGAGGAGAGGCCAGCTGCTGGAAAGGCCCTGAATGAGCTGAAGAGGTTCATAGAGTCAGAGGTTAAAAACCTTCAGAAGCAGCTGGAAGCAGAAGAGGCAAAAAGGAAACTGAGTTCCGAATCGGTTGATATCACACTGCCTGGAAGATTCATCCCACCGGGTAACCTCCATCCTGTAACACAGGTAATGGAGGAGATAGTGGATATATTTGTCACCATGGGGTTTGGTGTTGAGGAAGGCCCGGAGGTTGAGCTGGATTACTACAATTTTGAGGCCCTGAATATCCCCAAGGACCATCCTGCCAGGGAGATGCAGGATACATTCTATGTAAACCCTCCTGGTACAGGTGGAGATACTGTCAGGGAAAGCGATATTGTCCTCAGAACCCATACATCTCCTGTACAGATCCGCGGTATGAAAAAGAGGAGGCCACCTCTTAGATTCATTGCCCCAGGGAAGGTCTACAGATGTGATGCCGATGTCTCTCACACACCCATGTTTCACCAGATTGAGGGGCTGATGGTAGGGGAAGACATAACCTTCTCCCACCTCAAGGGTGTGCTTGAACTGTTTGTTCACAGGCTCTTCGGGCCCGGGACACCCGTAAGATTCAGGCCAAGCTACTTCCCCTTCACAGAACCCTCTACAGAGGTTGATATAGGTTGTATCCTCTGTGGTGCAAGGGGTTGCAGGGTATGTAAGGGTACGGGATGGCTTGAGGTGCTTGGTGCAGGAATGGTTCATCCCAGGGTCTTTGAGGCCGTGGGATATGATACCGAGAGATATACAGGCTTTGCCTTCGGGATGGGGGTTGAGAGGCTCACCATGCTGAAATACAAGATAGACGACATAAGGCTCTTCTTTGAAAATGATCTAAGGTTTCTGAGACAGTTCTGAGGCTTGAAAAACTTTAACCTTAAATAAAAGACCCGGGGCGCTATTGTTATGAAATACATCAGGAACCTCACCCTTAACAAGAAATTCATCCTTGGGGTTGGTCTGATTGTGGTGGTCTTCTGGTGCATGTTCACGCTGCTCATCTATGTGACCCTGAAGGATACCATTATAGCGGAAACCCATGAAAAGACGGAGATACTCTTCTCACATATCAAGGCCACCATAAAATACACGAGGGAGAAACTCAGACCGAAACTGTACACCCTCCTGCCTGACAAGACATTCATAGCAGAGGCCATGTCTGTCTCCTTCATAAACAAGCAGATCATGGAAGAATTCAAAAAGGACTTCCCTGACTTCATCTATCGCCGTGTGGCAATCAACCCGATGAATCCTCAGAACAAACCTGACAACAACGAACTTGAGCTCATTAACATGTTCAGAGAACAACCACATAAGGACTGGAAGGGTATCATCAACAAATCCGGGGGCAGATACTTCCTTCATGTCAGACCCATCGTGATGCGTCAGGAGTGCCTGCTGTGCCATGGAAAGCCAGAAGATGCCCCTCCTGCGCTGATAAAGTTATATGGAACGTCCGGTGGTTTCAACAGGAAGGTAGGAGATGTCATAGGAGTGGAATCAATTGCGATACCACTTGGACAGACACTTGCCAAAATCAATGACCTTGTCGTCTCTATATTCCTCATGGGACTAATCGGTGTGGTCTTCCTTTTCTTCTCCCTCAACTATCTCATCAACAGGATCGCTGTTAAACCCATCAAGACGGTAAGCAGTTTCTTTAAATCCGTTGTGGATGGCCAGCAGGACCTTAGCACACGCCTTGCGGTCAAGAGCCATGACGAGATCGGCGAGATGGCATCATCCTTTAACATGATGATGAAGTATCTCAAGAACTCCCAGGAGCAGCTCAGGTTTTCCGAGAGAAAATACAGGCGTATCTTTGAAGGCTCCAAGGATACCATACTTCTGGCAGACTGTGAAGGCTTCATCCTTGACATCAACCCCTCAGGGGTTGAGATGTTTGGATGCAGGGACAAATCAAGACTGATAAGGGAAAAGACCCTCTATGACCTCTTTATAAATCCCCAGGATTACACCACCTTCCTTGGCATGATGGAGGAAAGGGGTTTTGTCAGGGACTATGAAACAAAACTCAGGGGCGAGGACTCAAAGGAGATTGACGTACTTATAACAGCCAACTACAGGCGTGAAGAGGATGGCAGGATCTGTGGCTATGAGGCGATCATAAAGGATATCACGGAATGGAAGAAGCTTCAACAGCAGCTACAGCAGACGGAGAGACTTGCATCCATTGGCGAGCTTGCAGCAGGTGTGGCACATGAGATAAACAACCCCCTGGGTATCATAATGGGTTATGCAGGCATCCTCATGAAGGAACTAAAACCAGATGACCCCATGCGGGAGGATCTGGAAAAGATATACCGGAATGCCGAGGTCTGCAAGCGGATTGTTGAGGATCTCCTGAAGTTTTCAAGAAAGACAGAGACAAGGCCTGAACCATATAACATAAACCAACTGATAAATGAGGTAACGGATATGATACTCTACAGGTTTGATGAAAACAACATAGAGATAGAGAAAGATCTGGACGAAAATATTCCGGAGATACATGTGGACACGGAGAAGATGCGGCAGGTTATCATGAACATACTCATCAATGCCCTTCAGGCTATAAAGAGTAACGGAAGGGTGATAATAAAGACACGATTCAACAGGGAGGACAGGAAACTCACTATATCCATTTCTGACAATGGCCCGGGTATTCCCGGTGAGATAATGGGTAAGATCTTTGAACCCTTTTTTACAACCAAACAACCGGGTGAGGGTACAGGGCTTGGTCTCTCAGTGAGTTATGGAATTGTGAAGGAACATAATGGAGACATTAGGGTTGAATCCAAAAAAGGCTCAGGCACAACCTTCCACATAATCCTACCTGCTGAGGGTGTACATCTCTTCAGCGTTCATTGAACTCCTGACAAGTGGGCCAGAGGCAACGAAGGAGAACCCCATTTCATAGGCCACATCCCTGTATCTGTCAAACAACCCGGGTGTAACATACTCCACGACGGGGATATTGTCCTTCCCGGGTCTCAGATATTGCCCGATGGTGACCATATCGCAGCCATGGCTTCTGAGATCTCTCAGGACATCCACGACCTCCTGAAAAGTCTCACCAAGACCAACCATAAGACCTGATTTTGTGATCTGCCTTTTCTTTATCTCCTTTGCCATCTCAAGCACCCTTAAGGATCTTTTGTAATCTGCCTGTGGTCTCACAACAGGGTATAGCCTGGGGACTGTCTCCACATTGTGATTGAATACATCAGGCCTTTCGTTCAGCACTATCTCAAGGGCATCCTTCTGTCCTTTGAAATCAGGGGTAAGGACCTCTATCTTGATCTCCTCTGAAAGTGACCGTATCATCCTTACTGTTAGGGCAAACTGCCTGGCACCTCCGTCAGGAAGATCATCCCTGGTTACAGAGGTGATCACCACATAGCGTAGCTTCATCTCAGCAGCAGCCCTTGCAACCCTTTCAGGCTCTGTAGTATCCAGTGGCTGAGGAGTGCCTGAACTTACTGAACAAAAACCACAGTTACGAGTGCATCTGTCACCAAGAATCAGAAATGTTGCAGTCGGCCTGGAGAAACATACACCACGGTTTGGACACCGCGCCTCTTCGCAGACCGTATTAAGCCCGTGTCTGCGAAGGATATGCTTGGTATCATGATGACCGGTTATCTCTTTTGTTTTTAACCATTCAGGAAGTCTCATGGGAGGGGATTTATGAAACGGTGCCTGCCGAGGCAGGCACCGGAGGGTCTCTCAGTCAAGTTTTACAACATTGGTAGCTTTCAGGCCTTTCTCGCCCTCAACAACGTCAAATGATACCCTCTGACCCTCTGTAAGGGTCTTAAAACCGTTGCTCTGGATTGAGGTATAATGGACAAAGACATCCTGACCATCATCCTTCTGAATGAAGCCATAGCCCTTTGTCTCATTAAACCACTTCACTGTGCCTTCGTACGACATACTACAGAAGCCTCCTTTCTAATACTGCGCCTGAAAAATTGCAGGCAACTGTATTATACCCCTTCGGATACCAAATGTCAAGAAAAAACACGGTTGTATTCCCACAAAATCGTTTAATATAGGTTACAATAGATACCAGTAGTGTCC
Organism: Nitrospirota bacterium; assembly: GCA_011321725.1. Taxonomy (GTDB): domain Bacteria; phylum Nitrospirota; class Thermodesulfovibrionia; order Thermodesulfovibrionales; family JdFR-85; genus JAADHP01. The sequence goes on from DROX01000036.1 coordinate 17,811, forward strand.
AAAATTATCCCTGCCAGGTAAAAAAGGCAGAGGCAATAAATACAGTGAGCAGTGGATGGGTAGATGAGTGAATGAGTGGATGGGTTAGTAGTAAGCAGTGAGCAGTAAGAAAGGTCTCCGAAAAATCGCAGATTTTTCGGAGTATACAGAGGTGGTTCATCATCCATTGATGAACCCCCACCTTCATCCTCCCCCTTCAAGGGGGAGGTATGGAGACTGTCGGATCAAGTCCGACAGTGACAAACTATACTTTATTGTCATTACCCGGCTTGACTGGGGAATCCATGGACTGGCGGATCAAAGCCTGCACCATGATCCCAATCAAGTTGAGGGCATGCCTGATGGGGGGTCCATCTGGACAGGCATGATGTTGGACGGAAATTCAGACAGAAGTGAAT
>DROX01000037.1 GCA_011321725.1 Nitrospirota bacterium
CAAGACCCTTGTCTATACACTTAAGTCTTAAAAGACTCTGTCTTTTATTATTTAAATCCCATTGCATCAATGCCATGATGAACCACCTCTGGGCCTTTCTTACTGCTCACTGCTTACTGCTCACTGTGAATAAGGTGTGGTGCTTATTTTTCTTCGGCACCCTGCCTTGTTTTATAAAACTGAAATTATTTTGGACACACTGTTATAATAATTAAAAAAATTCCTCCCTCCTTGTCAAGACCAGATAATTTGTGTACAGAGTAACTCTCTCCTGCTAGGGGAGCCCCTCAGGGTATATTACTTTCCCAATGAACACCATAATTGTTAAAATAATAATCCTGGAGAATTTCATTCAATTCAGAGGAGGAGGATAAATTGGGTAAAAATATCGTGCGGAAGATCCTTGAGTCACATCTTGTAAGCGGTGAATTGAAACCTGGCAGTCCGATCCAGATAAGGGTAGACGAGGTATACACCCAGGATGCCACAGGCACCATGGCCTGGTTGCAGTTTGAGGCCACTGGTGTGGAAAAGGTCAAGGTGCCCCTTGCAGTGAGTTATGTGGATCATAACATGATCCAGTCAAACTTCAGGAACCCTGACGATCACCTCTTCCTGCAGACCGCTGCCAGAAGGTTCGGGGCCTATTTCTCCAGGCCAGGCAATGGCATCTGCCATCAGGTCAACCTTGAAAGGTTTGCCCGTCCGGGCTGGGTGGCCCTGGGTACAGACAGCCATACCCCCACAAACGGCGGGATAGGGATGCTTGCCATCGGTGTGGGAGGACTTGATGCTGCCACAGTGATGGCAGGCCTTCCCTATGAACTCCAGATGCCAGAGGTGGTAAATGTATATCTTACGGGCAGGCTTGAAAGACCATGGGTAACCGCAATGGATGTGATCCTGGAACTACTGAGAAGGCTTACGGTGAAGGGCGGCGTAGGCAGGGTCTTTGAGTACACAGGCCCAGGCGTGGAGGACCTGAACGTGACAGAGCGTGCAACAATCACAAACATGGGTGCTGAACTTGGTGCCACAACCTCCATATTCCCCAGTGATGAAAAGACAAGGCATTTCCTTGCTGCCCAGGGAAGACAGGAGCACTGGATTGAGCTTGTGCCTGACCCTGACGCATCCTATGATGAAAGGATTGAAATAGATCTTGGCAGTCTTGAACCATTGATCGCGCAACCCCACAGCCCGGATAATGTGGTGCCCATCAGGGATGTTGCGGGCAAGAAGATAAACCAGGTCTGCATCGGCAGCTGCACAAACTCATCATACCAGGCCATGAAGGCAGTGGCCCTGATCCTCAAGGGGAGAAGGGTAGCAGACAACGTAAGCCTCCACATAAACCCTGGCTCAAAGCAGGTCTATGAGATGCTTGCCCGTGATGGCAGCCTTGCCGACATGATTGCCGCAGGTGCCAGGATGCTTGAGTCCTCCTGCGGACCATGCATAGGCATGGGAGGCTCCCCGGGAACGGGACATATCTCCATACGCTCATACAACAGGAACTTCAGGGGCAGGTGTGGCAACAAAGATGCCCATGTCTATCTGACAAACCCCCTTGCCTGTGCAGTGATGGCAATCACAGGAGAGATCACAGACCCACGTGATACTGATATTGATATGCCGGCCTTATCAGAGCCAGAAGAGTTTATCATAAATGACAATATGCTTATTCCGCCAGCAGAGGAGGGTTCGGAGGTTGAGATAATCAAGGGTCCAAATATAAAAGAGGTGCCTCTGAAGGAACCCCTTGAAGAGGAGATTAACGCAGAGGTGGTTCTGAAGGTGGGTGACAATATCACCACTGATGATATAATGCCTGCCGGCTCTGATATACTTCCCTTGAGGTCCAACATCCCGGCAATCTCAGAGTATGTCTTCTACAATCTGGACAGGGACTTTTCAAAAAGGGCACTTGGAGCAAAAAAGAGAGGAGGCGGCATCATCGTTGGAGGTGACAACTACGGACAGGGCTCTTCAAGGGAGCATGCTGCCATCGCACCTATGTATCTGGGCATAAAGGTGGTGGTGGCCAGGTCCTTTGCCAGGATCCACAGGAAGAATCTGATCAACTTCGGCATAATTCCGATGACCTTTGTCAATGGTGATGACTATTCAAAGATTGAACAGGGTGACATGATAAGGATAACCTCTGTTCCTGAATCTCTGAACTCAAACCAGCAATACAGGCTCTATAATATCACGAAGGATACATATATTGACTGCAGATCAGACCTGTCTGACCGCGAAAGGGAGCTGATTCTCTCAGGAGGGCTTCTGGCATATGTAAGAAAAAAGTTCCAGTAATTTATTAATTATTTCAGATAAGTATCTCTTTATTATAAATTTTTTTGAAAAAAAGACTTCCATTTTATTTAAAAATATGTTATCTTATTATTAATGGCCGCAAAACTGGGACAACTACTTCTTTCTGCTAATCTGGTTACAGAGACACAGCTGAAAGAGGCCCTGAACCTCCAGAAAAAGGAGGGAGGAAGGCTTGGTTCAAAGCTTGTAAAATTGGGGTATCTTACAGAGGAAAAGCTTGTCTCCTTCCTGAGCAAACAGTACGGTGTACCTGCCATAAACCTCTCTGACTACGAGATAGACCCTGCTGTTTTGAAACTGATTCCAGCAGAGATGGCAAAGAAATACCTTATCATCCCCGTGGCAAGGGTTGGAGCTACCCTTACCGTGGCAATGGCAGATCCTTCCAATATCTTTGCAATTGATGATATCAAGTTCATGACAGGCTATAATGTTGAGGTCGTGGTTGCAAGCGAGTCATCCATAATAGATGCGATCACTAAATACTACAGTGGCAAGGGAGCCCTCGTACAGAAGGGACAACAGCAACAGGCCGCAACAGTGATCCAGCCAAAGGATTTCACCCTTTCCGACCTTGAGGATGAAGAGGAAGAGGATTTTGACACACCTGAACCCACAGTGGATGTCAACGAGTTTGACAAACTTGTGGGCACAGCGCTTGACACGATAGAGACTGTTGAAGACTCTGAAGATGAAGAGATAATAAGGGAGGTAGAGGCTCCCATAGTAAAGCTGGTAAACGGTATCCTGATAAACGCCATTAAGGAGGGTGCCAGTGATATCCATATAGAACCCTATGAAAAGGTTCTCAGGGTGAGATACAGGATTGATGGTGTGCTCTATGACAGGATGAATCTGCCCATCAAGATCAAGAATGCCATCACCTCAAGGGTGAAGATAATGTCAAAGCTTGATATAGCTGAAAGGCGTCTACCCCAGGATGGCAGGATAAAACTAAAGCTTGGAAAGAGGAGAGAGATAGACTTCCGTGTGTCAACACTACCCTGTCTCTTCGGGGAAAAGACGGTGCTCAGGATACTTGACAAATCCAACCTCCAGGTGGACCTTACAAAGTTGGGCTTTGAGGAAGACCAGCTGCAGGACTTTATGGATGCCATTGAAAAACCCTACGGGATGGTGCTTGTCACAGGTCCCACGGGTTCTGGTAAGACAACCACCCTTTATTCGGCCCTGAACCATCTCAACAAACCGGGTATAAACATCATGACCGCTGAGGATCCTGTGGAGTACAACTTCCATGGGATCAACCAGGTGCAGACAAAGGAGGAGATCGGCCTGACCTTTGCCTCAGCACTGAGGTCGTTCCTCAGGCAGGACCCTGACATTATAATGGTTGGTGAGATCCGTGACTTTGAGACAGCAGAGATTGCGGTAAAGGCAGCCCTTACAGGCCATCTCGTCCTGAGCACGCTGCACACGAATGATGCCCCGAGCACGGTCACAAGGCTTTTAAACATGGGCATTGAGCCCTTCCTGGTATCATCCTCGGTGATACTTGTGCTTGCACAGAGGCTTGCCCGGCGTATTTGTGGTAATTGTAAGACAGAGGACCCCCATACCGAGCAGGCCCTGCTAAATGTGGGATTCACGGAGGAGGAGGTCAAGGAGGTAAAGTGTTTCAAGGGAAAGGGATGTCCTGTATGCAACAACTCCGGCTACAAGGGCCGTATTGCACTGTACGAGGTTATGCCCATAAAGGAGGAGATAAAGGACCTCATACTTGAGGGTGCATCCTCCCAGGAGATCAAGAGGGCTGCTGTAAGGCTCGGGATGAAGACCCTGAGAAGGAGCGGTCTGAACAAGGTCAAGGAGGGTGTAACAAGCATTGAGGAGGTATTGAGGGTCTCCTTTGGAGACTGATGGTAAAATCGGTTCAAAGCGCTTGATATAAAGGGGATGTGATATGGCAACACTATATGACTTTCTGAAAATGATGATTGAAAAGGGGGCATCAGACCTGCACATAACAACAGGAAGTCCGCCACGCCTCAGGATTGACGGCAAGCTCATGGAGATTGACCACCCACCTCTGAGCCCTGCGGACACAAAGACCCTCTGCTACAGCATACTCACTGACGCACAGAAGCACCGCTTTGAGGAGAACAACGAGCTTGACCTATCCTTCGGCGTAAAGGGACTGAGCAGGTTCAGGGCGAATATATTCATGCAGAGGGGTGCTGTTGCCGGTGCATTCAGGACCATTCCCTTCAGCATCAGGACATTCAAGGAACTGGGGCTTCCGGAGATAATAAACGAGCTTGTAAAGAAACCCCGCGGGCTCATACTCGTCACAGGTCCCACGGGTTCAGGTAAGACAACCACACTGGCAGCCATGATTGACAGAATAAACTCCGAGCGGTATGAGCATATAATAACCATAGAGGATCCCATTGAATATCTTCATCCCCACAAGAAATGTCTTGTGAATCAGAGGGAGGTCACTGCTGACACGGAATCCTTCCATGCTGCCCTGAGATACATCCTGAGGCAGGACCCCGATGTGGTGCTGATAGGTGAGATGAGGGATCTTGAAACCATTGAGTCCGCCCTCAGGGTCTCGGAGACAGGTCACCTTACACTTGCGACACTACATACAAACTCGGCAATCCAGACCATCAACCGTATCATTGATGTCTTCCCTCCACACCAGCAGGACCAGGTAAGGGTACAGCTCTCCTTTGTGCTTGAGGGGATCATTGCCCAGCAGCTCATACCCCGCAAGGACGGAAGAGGCAGGGTACTTGCCGTGGAGATACTCGTGCCAAACCCTGCAATCAGGAACCTCATCAGGGAAGACAAGGTTCATCAGATATACTCAATGATGCAGACAGGCCAGTCACGATACGGGATGCAGACAATGAACCAGTCATTGTATGAACTCTATACAAGGGGTGTAATCAGTTATGAGGACGCAATCGGACGCTCATCAGTACCTGACGAGCTGATTGCTATGATCCAGAAAGGAGGCGCTACTCATCCAGGTGGTGTTCAACAGGGACGACAGCAACCCTTTGGGATGAGAAGATAGGGGGATAGATGGCAACAACCTTTCAATGGTCAGGCAAGAATGTCAGGGGCATGATTGAGTCAGGCGAGATGGTTGCCTCTTCAAAAGAAGAGGTGATGGAGCACCTCAGAAGAAGAAACATCGTACCCACAGCCATAACGGAGAAGAAACGATCCCGCTCCATCACGCTCTTTGGCGGGAAGGTGAAGGAAAAGGATATCGTTGTTTTCACCCGTCAGTTTGCAACCATGATTGACGCAGGGCTTCCCCTTGTACAGGCACTTGAGATCCTCTCCACACAGGTTGAAAACAAGACCTTCGGGCATGTCATCAGCCAGGTAAAGGATGATGTTGAGGGAGGTTCAACCTTTGCCGATGCCCTGAGGAAACACCCAAAGGTATTCAATGAACTCTACGTGAACATGGTTGCAGCAGGTGAGGCAGGTGGTATACTGGATACAATCCTTGCAAGGCTCTCAACCTACATTGAAAAGGCAATGAAGCTGAAAAAGAAGGTCAAAAGCGCAATGGTTTATCCCTCTGTTGTGTCGGCTGTTGCGGTAATAGTGATAGGGATAATCATGGTATTTGTTGTCCCCACATTCTCAAAGATGTATGCTGGTGCAGGCATGGTGCTACCCCTACCAACAAGGATCGTGATAGACATAAGTAACTTTCTCAGCGGAATCGGTGGCCTGATTGTTCTTGGCTCAATCATTGCCTTCATAGTCTTCATCATACAACTGAGAAGAACAGACAAGGGAAGGTATTTCACTGACAAGATACTGCTGAAGGCCCCTGTGTTCGGAAACATAATCCTGAAGGCAGCCATTGCAAAGTTTACACGGACACTGGGCACCCTCACAAGCAGTGGTGTTCCCATCCTTGATGGTCTAGAGATCACAGCAAAAACAGCGGGCAACAAGGTGCTGGAAAAGGCGATCTATGAGGTAAGAACCGCTGTGGCAGAGGGAAAAACCATCTCCGATCCGCTCATGAAGGCAAAGGTCTTCCCGCCAATGGTTAACCATATGATCGCAGTGGGTGAGGCCACGGGTGCCCTTGATGCCATGCTCGGAAAGATTGCCGATTTTTATGATGACGAGGTGGATGCAGCGGTATCCACCCTTACCTCGCTTATTGAACCATTCCTCATGGTGTTCCTCGGTGGTACCGTGGGGTTCATAATCGTGGCAATGTATCTGCCCATATTCAAGATGGGTGAGCTTATCAAATAGGCTGCGTAGTGATGAATGAAGGATAACACAACAAATCTCCACCCCCCGGATATAACAGCACAGAAGACAAGGAGCATTTATATCCTCACCCTCATCAGGATCATCTTCTCCACCCTTATCGCCGGGCTTCAGATATTCTTTAATATAGGGATCACCTCCTCAAAGTTCCAGGTGCTGATCTATCTGTGGATACTCACTGTGTTCATTGTGAGCATTCTCTATCTTGCACTGGCAAGAGTAAGGTTGATCAAAAAAAGGTTCCTTGGTGGATTGCTCTATCTGCAGTTCTTTGTGGATATCATCCTGATTGACTCGCTGATTATCCTGACAGGGGGGATTGAAAGCTGGTTCAGCTTCCTGAACATACTGCTTGTGATAGCTGCGGCAATGGTGCTTGGAAGAAGGGGTGGCATAATCATTGCCACTGCCACGGCGATACTCTACGGCATAATTATTGACCTTCAGTTCTATGGACTCATACCGGTCAGCTATAATGCCTCATACAGGGTAACGGATTTTCTCTATAACATCTTCGTCAATATCACCGGCCTCTTACTCACAGCCTATCTCATGGGCTATCTTGTATCAAGACTTGAAAAGACCTCGGAGACACTCCAGAAGAAGGATGTTGACCTGAGAGAGCTGTCAAGGTTCCATTCCGAGGTTATTGAAAATATCCCCAGCGGACTGTTTACCACTGATGCAGATGGCAGAATCTATCTCTTCAACAGTGCTGCAGAGAAGATCACCGGGTTGAGCAGGGAGGAGGTTGCTCTGAAAGGGATCAACACTGTGTTCCCCTTCCTCCCTCTCCCTCTGCTGACAGGAAGACATGAGGGCAGGATAAACACCCCGGAGAACGAAAAATACATTGGCATGAACATCTCCACCTACAGGAACTCTGAAGGGCGGGTTGTGGGTTACATAGGCACATTCCAGGATGTTACTGCCATAATCAGGATGGAGGAGGAGATAAAGAGAAAAGAAAAGCTTGCAGCCATCGGACAGCTCTCGTCAAGCATTGCCCATGAGCTGAGGAACCCCCTTGCCTCTATCAAGAGCTCCTTTGAGATGCTCAGAGAGGGACACCTCCCCTCAGAGACAAGACAGAGGCTGATGGAGATCGCCATCAATGAGATGGATCGGCTCAATAAGATAGTTACGGATTTCCTTACATATTCAAACCCGAAACCACCAGAGCATGGACGGTTCAACATAAGCAGGCTCGTGGATGAGCTCTTTGAGATGCAGATGACAATAAATGAGGGCATCCAGTTCCAAAAGGAGATAGAGGAGGATATTAAAATAGTTGCTGACCAGCAGAAGATCAGACAGCTCATGTGGAATCTGCTGCTTAATGCCATAGATGCTGTCTCTGGAAAGGAGGGCCGGATTTATGTTAGCCTTAAAAAGACCAATGCCGGTGTGGAGATAAGGGTAAGGGACAATGGCAGGGGAATCAAGAAGGAGGATATGGACAAGATATTCTATCCCTTCTACAGCACAAAGGAGAAGGGAACAGGGCTGGGCCTTGCGATAGCCTACAGGATCGTGGAAGAGCATGGCGGAAGGATAGATGTCAACTCCGAGGAAGGCTCAGGGGCCGAGTTTGTAATAACCATCCCCCCTGCCCCGGAGGAGGCTGTCTGAGATGGAAAGGATCCTTGTAGTTGATGACGAAAAAAGCATGAACGAGGTGCTGAAGATCCTTCTGGAATCAGAGGGGTTTGACGTGACCTCTGCCTACTCAGGCACCCAGGCCATCAGCCTCCTGAAAGGCAACCACTTTGACCTTGTTATCACAGACATCAAGATGCCAGGGGCAGACGGGTTTGATGTTCTCAGGACCGCCAAGGAGGTGGACCCTGACACAATCGTCATCATGATAAC
>DROX01000038.1 GCA_011321725.1 Nitrospirota bacterium
AACCAGGCACGCTCAGCGGGCTCTGTAAAACCGAAATGTATACCATAGAGAAGGAATATGCTGATAAGGGAAACACCTTCCCTTGTAAAGGCAAACAGCAGGTAGATGATGCTGTAGTATAGCCAGCCGGCAATAATCATTGTCTTCCTGTTCAATCTGTCAGAGAGCATCCCAAGGAGATAGGTTGAACACATCTTCACTATATGGAATAATGACCATAGAAATACAATTTGGTTGGTATTGATCCCGGCCTCGCTGAGCCTGAGCAGCAGGAAGGCATCCGATGAGTTGCCAAGGGTGAAGACCGTTACACCAGTGATAAAGAGAAAAAAATCTTTCCCGTAATGCACCCTGGGCTGGTATCTTTCCTCTCCATCCTCACCGGCTTGACGGGCTCTTTCTTTTATACCCATCTGCAATGTAATGACCACAATGATGCCTGGCACAATGGCAAGGAGGAATATGCTCCTGAGACCCAGGCCAAAGATATCCATCAGGACAAGGGCGACGATCGGGCCGATCACAGCACCTGCATGGTCCATCGCCCTGTGAAGGCCATAGGCCCTTCCGCGTATCCCCTTTTCTGTTACATCAGCGATAAGGGCATCCCTTGGTGATGTGCGTATACCCTTTCCCACCCTGTCCATGAACCTGAGAAACAGCACCTGATGCCATGATGTGGCAAGCCCTATGAGGGGTCGCATGAGAGAGGAGAGGGTATACCCGGCTGTCACAATGGGTTTTCTCTTTCCTGTCCTGTCAGAGAGATAGCCTGAGAGGATCTTAAGGACTGATGCGGTCATCTCGGCAGTGCCCTCAATTACCCCCAGGGCAAATGCACCCGCACCAAGCACGGTGGTAAGAAAGACGGGCAAGAGGGGGTATATCATCTCGCTTGACAGGTCCGTAAGAAGGCTTATAAAGCCGAGTGCCAGGACTGTTGAGGGGAGTCTCCTTCTGAACATCATAGGATTATTATAAGTGATTTCACTATCATGTACAGTGCAAAGACAAAGAGCAGCAGTGCCGAGAATGTGCTTATTCTCATAATAAATCTCTGGGGCAGTGACCTGTGAAGCAGATAAAGGGTGAAGGAAAGGATGCAGGGGTAGGAGAACATCCCTGCTCCGCCGAAGAGGAGATAGTTCCATGCTATATTACCGGTAAAACTCTTTACAATGCCAAGCTCCATCAGTATCCGTTCACCGATCAGCCACCAGAGTATCATCATCGGGTTTGTAATGCCAAGTGAGAGTCCTGTAAAGAAAGCGATACCCCTGTGTCTGATATGATGCGGTGCCTTCCTCAGGTCAGGTGTCTGTAGTCCCTGTAGGAACAGTCTGATACCAAGCAGTATTATGAAGAAACCACCGAAAAGCCAGAAGTATGCCATCAGCTTTTTCTGCTGCAGAACAGGCAGGAGTCCGTATACAGCAATTATTCCGTAGAAGAGGTCTGCAGCGAGGGCACCTGCTGAGACCATGAGTGCGGCCCTGAGATGTCCGCTCAGTGCCCGTCTGGCTGCCTCTACCTGCACTGCACCAACAGGGATAGCGCTGAGGAAACCCATGAAGAAGGTGATGATAAAAAAGACAATATACTTTACCATTGACATGCCAGACCCATCTTTCTGGCTGTATTTGCCACTGCTGATAATACCGAATGCATCGCGTCCCTATCAAATATGCTGGGTACTATGTAGTCTTCGTGCAATTCGTCATCCTTGATGCAACCGGCGATTGCCGTTGCACTGGCAAGCTCTTTCTTGTAGGGGTTCATGCCCCACATGCCTGACCCAAAAACTCTTACACTCATTTACCCATCAACTCTGAAAAACTGCAGGATGTATTTGCCGGCCACAAGGAGGATAACCATTGAAAGTATCAGCTTGATCACCCTCTCGGGCATGTGCTTCTGGGCCCTTGCGCCAAGATACATCCCCCAGAGACCGCCAATGCCAAAGAGTATCCCCAGGAGCCAGTCTGGAGGTGCTGTCAGACCTCCCTTCAGGGGTATGAGGGAATAGAAGAGAAGTCCCGATATTGAGGTCATAAAGGTGCTCATCAGCACTGCACCAGAGACAACATATACAGGAAGATTTAGGACACTTACAAGGAAAGGGGCAATAATGGAACCTCCACCGATACCGTAAATCCCCCCGACCACACCGATAATTAGCGATAGTGTAAACACTACAGGGACGCTGAAGGATATATCCTGTTCAAGGAAAGTGAAGCATATCCTCCTCAGACCGTACCGGACATTACTGATCCTGAAGTCCTCCATGGGTTGTCTTCTACCCTTAACCTGGCTGTGTTTCAGACTGAATATAAGCCTGTACCCTATATACAGCAAAACAAGTCCAACAAAGAACTTGAAGTTCCTGGGCTCCGGCAGGTACCTGACCCTGATTATATAACCCACAAGCACACCTGGCACAGTGGCCACAACAATACATACTGTGAGGGGCCATGCCATCCTCCCCTCCCGGATGTACCTGTAAACCCCACCAGGTATGCCTATCAGGTTGTAAAGAAAATTTGTGGAACTCACAGAGGGAGAGGTAAAGCCAAGCACACTCATCTGGAAGGGCAGTATAAGGAAGGCACCGGACACGCCTGCCATGGATGTAAAGAAGGATATGAGGAAGGCCACAAGTGGTGGTACAAACCAGTAGGTCTCAATTCCGGCTACCGGAAAGGTTATCCTGAAGAAGTCTGATATCTTATGCCTCCGTATATAATATTTTCCGGATCATAACGGTCAGGTTAAGTTTCAGGGATGCAAAATTATAACAGTTTGAGATGAATATTTTCTATTTGATTTACAGGTTTTTTCTTGATTATTCAAGGTTTCATCCACAACAGAAGGCTTTCATAGATGGAGGTTATGTCTATTGAGTCTTATTCCCGAATAGTGTTGCCTGTATGCCTGCTTTTTGCCTGCCCCTGTTCTGTTGTATATTAAGGGCAACAAAAATACTTGACAAAAGATTTATTATATACTATAATCTTGTAATTACATGTTATTACAGAAGGAGGGAACTAAAATGATGGAAGAGAAGGAATTTAATTCAATGGTAATTGATAAGAAGTCGCCAGTGGCAGCCTACAAGCAGCTCAAGGACATAATCTACCGCAAGATCAAGGATGGTGAATTCAGGCCCCACGAGATGATGCCCTCGGAGGCAGAACTCTGCAAACAGTATAACATCAGCAGGACAACGGTCAGGCTGGCTCTTCGCAAGCTGATTGATGACGGGCTGCTTTATACGATCAAAGGCAAGGGAACCTTTGTTGCCGAGCCAAAGATAGACCAGATAATGATCAAGATCCCGGATTTTTACGAAGACATGGCTGAAAGGGGGCTCAAGCCTGATGTAAAGGTTCTGGACATCAAGATCATAGAGGCATCCCAGCTGATCTCCGAAAAACTGATGATACCCTTAAATGAAAAGGTCTTCAGGATAAAGCGCCTCTTTCTGGCTGATAACAAGCCCTATATCCTTGAAAAGAAGTTCATAGTCTGCAGGGACTGCAGGATACTGAGTTCATGTAGCGGGAATTTCAGTTACAACCTTGAGAATAATGAGGTCTTTGATGTGCTTGCTGGTAAATGCCATATTTGCAGGGAATATGCAGATGTGTCCATAGAGGCTACAACCATAAGACCCCATGAGTCAAAATATCTTAATGTGCCCGTGGGGAGTGTGGCCTTTTATGTTGACATGGTGGCATATAAAAAGGATGACACGCCCTGTGGCTGGATTGCCTCTGTAATGCGGGGAGATCTTTACAGGTTCAGGACACGGGTATTCAATTATCCTTTAGCAAAATAAAATTACTACTAAATAATTTTTTTTGAAATTTCAAAATGTTATAACATGTTATGATGTTATTACATGTAATAACAAACATCTTTGCATGAAAGGAGGTTTATACCAATGAAGCTGCCGAAAGAAATCGTTGATGTACTGAAGATCAAGGAACCTGATGACCTGATAGTATATCTTACCACAAGCAGCGTTGATGGAAAATGCAATATTATACCCTCGCTTTTCACGGATGTCTATGATGACGAATTTATCCTGATACCTGACCTTTTTGCCGTGAAAACAAAGATCAATCTCAACGAGAACAGGATCGGTGTTGTAACAATCGCCTACCCCTCTGAGGGAAAGAAGTGGGCACTCAGGGGCCCCTGTGGTCATATTGAATGGGGTGTGCCGGACAATTACAGCTTCCAGGGGATTAGGGCTGGAGATGTCCTCAGGAAATGGGGAGACTGGGAGGAAAGGGAACCCTTCACATCACTGCCAGAGGATATAAGACCGGCGGTGATTGCCCAGAGAGGTGTTATAGTGCTCAAGGTGGCTGAATGCTATAGCTATGAACCAGAGGAGTCGGGGAGGAAGATAAGTTAGTGTCCTTTTTAAAACATGATATAAGGGAGGTGTAAAAAAATGAAGCTTACTGATGAGATGAAGGAAGCCCTATCAATAATCGGGGGAGGAGGAGCAGTGGTTCATCTCACAACATGTAGTGCTGATGGTAAGCCCAATACTGTTGCTGAGAGGTTTGTGGGAGTCTTCAAGGATGAGTACATTGTAATTGCTGACATGTTTGCACAAAAGACAAGGGTGAATCTTTTTGAGAATCCCATCGGCGTGATTACCATTGCCCATCCTGTAAAGGGACGTACATGGGCATTCCGTGGTCCCACCACCATACTGCAGGAAGGTCTTCCACCTGATTATAAATTCCATGGTGCAGTGGCAAAGGAGGTTCTGGATGAATGGGGGAACTGGGCAGAAAAGGAGCCACCATCAGAGGTGCCGCCCGACATAAAGCCACCCCGTCTGGTGCAAAGAGGAGTGATAATCATGAAGGTAGAAGAGTGCTACAGCTACAAGCCTGAGGAAGCAGGCAAGAAGATTCTTTGATTAATCTAAAAAACAGGGAGGCAAGGAGGATTATTATGGCTAAACTAACACCCAGAATGAGAAACTGGCTTGAGGGCCTTGGTGCCCACATCGGTACAGCCACAAAAAAAGGTTTTCCTACTGTAATAGTTGTTGATTCAGCAAAGGTTGAGGGCGACAATATCGTTAAGTTTCAGCTTGCCGATGCACAGGTGGAGCAGATCAAACAAAACATAGAAGAAAATCCCAGGGTTGCATTGGGTCCAGGAGGGCTTGGAAGCATTCGTGCGGCCTACCAGTTCAAGGGATCTGCAAGACTTGAGGGGAATACCCTGATAGTTGAAGTGAATGAGATCTACTGTACAAAGCCAGGCCCGGAGGCAGCACTGAGGCTGGATGTGCTGCCCTATGAAAGCATTATCAAGTTTGAAAACACCCGCTGGAGAGACACAGGCCCACCGAAATAAAAAATAAGGGGGGCCACGGGTTCTTCAGACCCGGTTGAATATTTTGCTTAGAAGGGAGGTAGCAAGATGGAGGCTTACAAGAAAAAGGTCGTTCCGGGTACCATAAAGCCGAGATGGCCCAAGAAGAAGGTGGTCAAGTGGCTTGAGATTGGTGCCATTCCCGCTATTGTGGGCATGTGGTTTCCTGACTGGGCTGGACAGTATATCCATAAAATGTCTGGTGAGCCCTATTTCTTTCCACCATCACTTGCATTTCCGCCTGTAATAACCTATATTGGTGCGGTGATTCTCCTGAAGGCCTGTCTTGAGGGTATCAAGGATATGGGGTGGCATTACAGGGGCGCAAAGATATCGGGGACTTTGGCCATTATATGTGCTGGACTGAGTATCATCTCCCATTTCTTTATTCAGCAGGGCTCAATGGTTGCCTTTGCAGTGACAATTCTGTTTATCGGACTGGCTGCATTCTTTGCAACGGGATTCTTCTGGTTCACCATTGCAAAGGTGGCAGAGATCAGCATTGAGACAAGGACAGAGGTTACCAAATATGTTGTGCTTGGATTGAATATAATTGCTATCATAGTAGGGGCGATAACGGTTATCTCAATCCTTGGCGGTTCTTCCAGCTGGCCGTTTCTGCTCAGACTCACCGTTGTAATCTTTACTGTGGCCTTTCTGTTCTGTCGTTATGCTGTGTACTGTTATAAGACCCAGAAATCCATTGGTGCGGATTTTGTTGTGCCTCCGGAAGAACAGTTCTGGATATAGTTCTGAAAGAAGAGGACGGTAACGAGGCGAAAATAAAGAATGGACTATTGTCACGAACACTTTAACCTCATAAGAAAGGAAGTGTAGCAATGGAAAGAGAAGTCATAGCAACTTTCAGGGCGGCAACTGCCAAGCCGGATTACCTCACCACTGAAAAATTTGATGCCATGCTTGGAGGATGGGGTGTATTCAACCTTGGTGTATGGGCTGCAGCAAATGTGATAGCCAAGGAGATTAAAAAGGGCAAGAAACTGAAACTGGAGGTAACCAATGAGCCCTACACTGATGTGGATGATATTGCCCGGAAGGCGATCAGGGTGCTGATGCAGTGCGGTGCAGACCCTGCAAATGCGGCACTTGCCACTGCTGCACTGCTCTACTGGGCAGGTGTGAATGTTCAATGCGGTATCCCCTGTCCGAACAGAAAGCTGGGGGCAGTGGCCAGGATGGCAGCAGGTATCCCTTCAGGCCGTGTATCTTCCATCCCCACAGAGAAACTGAACAACAAGATCTCAGGCTTTGCAGCCACCCTCGCAATCTATCAGGCACTGGAGAAGGAGCATCTTGCACCCTTTGATTCCAGGCTCCTGCCCCTGGGTATTGGCGGAAGCCCTTTTGTAGGACATACCGCAATCGGTGAGGACCACCTCTTTCCCAAGCTGGGACAGAAACTTGCCAGGATTGGTACCAGGGCAATGATGAAGGCCTATGAATCAGCGGGCATGCGTACATGTCGCTGGATGTCCGCCCTCCTGGGCACTGCAGCAGCCCTTGAGATAATCCATCCTGATGCGTATGTGGGAGAGGAATACGGCCAGTTTCTGGTAACAAGGACCCCTGAGGTTGTGGCAAAAGCAGCGGTTGAAGAGGCAGGCATGCCAGAGGTGATACATATCCGCGGGACAGATGAGGAGCTAAAAACAGCGCGTGTAATAGGAGACCTTGCCATAATACTGAAGGATTCGGGTACACCCACTGTTGTGGGCATGATAATGTTCAATGAGATCTGCTCCATAATCAAAGAGGGAGCAGCCCTTGGTGTTGGACGTGCCGGAGGGCCCCTGCTTCTGCCACTGAACCACTGGGTTACCGCACCATCCCTTGCGCTGTATCTCTTTGGAAAGGGTGCCACCCAGGATGAGATAATCTCCATAATCCGTAAGACAATGGAGGGGTACTTCCAGAAAGAGGATGCCACCGTTGCCACAAATATTCTTGCCCGGAGGGCTGAATTCATAGAGAGAGGACCCCTTACGGATGCAATAATCAGGGCAACAGAGCCTGGCATGTGCAATTCCATCTCCAAGAGGGCCATCTATGCCTATGAACAGATGAAATCAGGAAAGTCCCTGACAGAACTTCTTGAAGACGTCCAGAAGAGACATATTGAGGCAATTGCCAGCTCAGTTGCAAGGATGATGAGCAAGGTGCTGAACAAGGAGATTGAATACATAAAGTTCAAGAATGTAAGACCAGGTGCAGGAAGACGCACTCATAAGTTCGCCCAGAGACATTTTGCCTTTGATGCCTATGTGGATGTGGAGGTAAAGGTAGACGGAAAGGTATATGAATGGGAGAATCTTCTGGCAAAGGTGGCTCCAGAGGCCCTACTGAAGGGTGACAAGGAGACGATGGATGCACTTGGTGCCGTGGGTATGGCTGTCACGGAGCTTCTTAATGCAGGGGCATGCTCCATGGATGTGGTAGTATGTGCATGTATGGCTACAGCCATGGGAATGGACCCGAAGGAGGCAGCAGAGAAAGCAGCAGAGGTGGCAAATGTTATCATTTCCATGCCCTCACAGGGGCTCAAAAAGGCTACCCAGCTGACCTCTGACATAATGAATGGGCTTGACTTCTGAAAGGTCTGTAAGAGCAGACATGATGTCAAGGAAAGACTATTTTGGCAGGGTGATGGTGCTGGGGCAGTATTGTTATCCTGAGCGGGCTGAAGAGACGGTGTCGCTGGTGCTGTCCTGTTTGAAACAGATGCTCCCCCAGGAGGCTGTCCAGGGTATAAGGGAGATGCTTCCAGAGCCTGTCAGAGGGCTGTGGGAAGAGGCTGTGTTCAATAACAATTATGACGAAGATGAGAAAGACTGCATAACCCTGGCAAAGAGACTAGGTAACTATCCCTACAGGGCAGCGGCCGAAAGGGCCTTTGAGGTGGTGTTTGCATCCATCAGGGAGCTTACGGACGAACGGAGCAGAGAGGCAATAAAGGGCCTGCTTCCTCTGACTGTTCAGCCACTTTTTGAAAGAGCAAAGTCATGCGCCATTGAT
>DROX01000039.1 GCA_011321725.1 Nitrospirota bacterium
CAGTCTTTTATTATTTAAATCCCATTGCATCAATGCCATGATGAACCACCTCTGGGCCTTTATTACTGCTCACTGCTTACTGCTCACTGTGAATAAGGTGTGGTGCTTATTTTTCTTCGGCACCCTGCCTTGGTTTATAAAACTGAAATTATTTTGGACACTACTGTGTTTATTAATATCCCGAAGTGTCAATAAGAGCTCGGGATGACATCATATCAGTTTACCCTTGAATGTCTCTATCAGTGCTGGCAGGAAGAATATGGTGGTTATGCCAGCAAAGAGTGCAAGGGAGCCGAAAAAGAGCCCCACTGTAACATAGGGTGTCAGGGTGGCAAGGACGAGGGGTAGAAAGCCAAGCCCCACCACAATGGCATTTCTTGCAATGGCCACAGTGGGCTCTCCCTTTGTCACCCATTGCATTGTTTTATTGAAATCGCCACTCTCCTTAAAGTATGCCCTGAACCTCTGGCAGAAATGGATGGCAAAGTCAATCCCAAGCCCCAGGGTGAGGGTGGAACAGACCGCTATGGGCATATCATAGTCCTTGCCGGCAAAGCCAATCAACCCGTAGCTGAATATTATTGAGAAGCTTAAAGGCAGGATTGCTATGATGGCCCACCAGAAAGACCTGAAAAGCACTATCAGGAGAATAAACACCACCCAGTATGAACCAATGGTTGCCTTCAACATCCCGCTCACCATGAGCTTCTGCCACACAATATTCAGATAGGGAAGGCCTGACCATTTTATACTGATCCCTTCAGGCAGGGGATTGTCTTTGACATAATTCTCAACAGACCTGACAACAGCTGTCATGTCCCTGTTGTCCCCTGAACGAAGCTGTACCCAGAGATTCGCCTTTTTATAGTCATAATCAACAAGGTTGTCCAGCTCATCGGGTTTACTGGACATGAGAAAGAGAAAGAGATACTGGCCTATGAGCTGTCTGCTTTCAGGCACCCTTTCATAAGAGGCATCCTGGTCATGCAGGACATAGTTTATTCTCTTGACCACGTCAGCTATTGAGGTGGTCTTACCCACAAGGTGGTGCGAATGCAGATAACTCTGCAGTTTGTCCATGTAGCTCACCACATCCGGCCTTTTCATGTCATCAGGAGCAGAACCCTCAAAGACCAGATAGGATATATAGGTGCCACCAATGATCCTGTTCAGGACAGTATCTGCCACCCTTATGGGATGGCTCTTCTTGAACCACTTGACAGGATTGTCATTAACCCTCAGGGTTGTAACACCGTATAGGGCAACCACAAGAAGTGCTGCACCCACAATTACCACTGCCTTGCTCTTTGATATGGATATGTCAGAAAGGACAGCAAGCACCCTGCTACTGGACTTTACCTTCTCAAGCCCCCTCAGCCTTCTCTCCTTGATGATGCTCAGGAAAGCAGGCAGGAATGTAACGCTCAAAAGCCATGCAGACAGTACGCCGAGGGCAACAAATAATCCGAAGACCCTGACAGGTGGTATCTTTGCCCATGCAAGATTGGCAAAGCCCACAGCAGTGGTAAGTGATGTATATAACATAGGGCGGAAAAGTGACCTGAATACATCCCGTATCACCCCCGATCTGTCTTTCCCCTTATAATGTTCGTAGAAGTCACTCAACACATGCACGCTGTCACAGACAGCAATGGGCATGAGGAAGACCGGTATCATGGAGGACATTATGTGCACTGTAAACCCGAGCCCTATCATGGCCCCCATGGTCCAGATCACCGATAGCATTGCCACTATCATGGCTGGTAGGACAAGCATTATCCTTCTGAAGATTATCAGGAGAATCAGCATCAGGAATCCACCAGCAAGGGGTGCCACGATGGCCATCTGCCTGAACATCTCTGCACCAAAGGTGTCCTCTGCAAGGGGTAGCCCGGCCATGTAGAACTTCTCTTTACCCTCTAATGGTTTAATGATCCTCCTTATCTCCTGTGCCACCTCATGGGCGATGTCTTTACTCTCAATGGGTATGTAAATGGCAGCACCCCTGCCATCAGATGATACAAGCCTGTCCCTGAAAAGGGGGTTGTCAAGTATCTCCTTCTTCAGTGACTCCACTTCCCCATCTGTATCAGGCAACTTAAAAAGCGGGGGTCTTACCCTCAGGGTTCCTCCTGAGGCTATAACATTGTTTGTAACACTGAGGCTGAGGATGTCATCAGAGATTACACCCTTGATATGTTTTATACTATCTGTTATCTCCTTTATCTTCCTGAGGGTATCTCTATGGAATATACCATCCTCCCGTAGGATGCCAAGGACTATCATCTCGTTTATCCCGAATTCCTTTTTGACCTGATTATGAAAGACCCTTACAGGCTCATCCCTGGCAAGCATATTCTCAGGGTCGGTATCAATCTTTATCTTTGGAAACTGAAATGAAAGTACAGCAGTTACTATAATGGTTAAAAAAATGACAGTCCTGGGGTACTTCAGGGAAAGATTAATAAGCACCAGACACCTCCGGTTTTAATCTGTATCAAGTGATAATTTTCATGGCAATTGCGTTAGCCCATGTTTTATCTTCCAGAGGAAATATTTCTCAAACCCTATCTTAAGCCACTTATAATGCAGCCCCGCCTTCAGTTCAGCCTTCTGCCTTGGTGGTACAACGGGCCTGGCTATCATAATCGCTGCGGTCCTTCCCATGTCCATAAGGCATACTGCTCCCACAGGCTCAACCTGCGGAGGTTCTTTCCCCGTAATATCAGCAGTAATTGTCTTTGCTGCAGCCCTGGCCATCTCCACCGTCATATATCCTGTCTTTGGCAGCCCTGTTGGAATGGGGGTCTTCTCCGGTGGTGCCATTGCAACGGCAACACCAACGGAAAAGATATTCCTGTATTGTTTGTGTCTGTAATTGGAATCAACAGGTATAAAACCCTTTTCATTACCAAGATGGAAGACAGCCTTCACACCTGCCATTGGAGGGGCAAACATGGCAAGTTTAAAGGGTATCTTCGTGCCATCCTTCAGGCGAACCTCATCTGGCGTAAACTCCTCCACAGCCACATTGGTGAGTATCTTTATCTCCCGATCAGCAAACTCGTCCTCCATTATCCTCTTTGACCTTCTTACACCACCAATCCCGAAATGCCCGATATAGGGCTCAGAGGTAATGAATGTGATGGGCACTTTGTGTCTGATCCTTCTCTTCCTCAATTCTGAATCTATTTCAAAGACATATTCATAGGCTGGTCCAAAACAGCTTACCCCCTGAACAGAACCCACAACCACAGGGCCAGGCTCTTCAAGAAATCTCTCCCATGCCCTGTGGCATCTTACGGCCTGCTCAAGGGTGAATATACACTCTGTGTGGCCCTCCTCAGGGCCAAGACCCGGCACAGCAGAGAATACAAGGGCCGGGCCTGTGGCAATCACAAGATAATCATAGGTGATTTCCTGGTTTACCGTGATAACCTTTGATGCATCAGGGTCAACACCTGTTGCCTCTTCATTGATGAACATGATTCCTTTATGTCTCAGTATTTCATCAAGGGGTATGGTGATATCCTCAGGCCGTCTCCATCCCATTGAGACCCAGGGCAGGGAGGGTATAAAAACAAATCTATCAAGGTCACATACTACCGTGATATCTGCCTGATTACGGAGATGTCTTTTCAGTTCAAATGCGGTGGTCAAACCTCCGAAGGAACCGCCAAGGATAACTATTCTTGTCTTTTCTGCCATCGTTACCTCCCCTTTATGTTATATATATTTGTTACAAACCCTTTTATCAAAACATCCCCACCACTTTATCCTCCTCTGTTGCCATATCAATCAGTCCGTCCCAGTTGATAATCTTGACCCCTGTCCTTATATCGCCAAGTCCTCTCAGGGAAACATCCTCTTCAATAGCATAGGCTGTTCCACAGTAACCATCAAGCATCTCATTAACCATGAAATACACACCATCCTGTAGAAGCACTATATCAGACGATGTATCCCTGGCTATCTTCAGGCCTCTTTTACCTTCAACTGTATTGGGAGCACTTTTAATCAGTACCAGCATATTCTCCTCCTTAAAAAATCATTGTTTTATCTGTATCTATGAGAACCTGTGAGATATCATAACTGTTCACAACTTCAACACCCTCAATAATATCTTCCCGGTCAAGACCGGAATCCCGCAGGGATGCCTTATCTATAAAAACCTCCCCACCCATATCAATAATATCCTTCAATGCCTCTTCCAGACTGGTATACTCTGTTGTACCAGCCTCCTGCCCTTTCTTTGCAAGGTAGACCCCTTCATCAACAAGCAACAACTTTACATCTATCTCTTCCCCTACTGCACCCATCACATGCCTGACAGCCTCAGCAGCCTGAATACTGCCATAGGGTGGTTTGGTCAATAAAACGGTGAGCTTCATGGTAACCTCCTTAAAGATTTATCCATACGTCTGTCTCTTCCATGGTTTTAAAAAGACCTTTCAACGAGCCCATCTCAGTTCCTTCAAGATAGTCATCCTTCGCAGCACGGCGATAGTTCAAGCAGCCTCCTCAGAGATAAACCTTCAGCCCCCTGCTGATAAGTTCTGCAAAAAGGTCTCCAGCATGTGGTAATCCCCTTGCCTTCTGGCCCTTAAGAAAACAATACACCCCATCCCCTGACGCTATGAGATTCACATTATGACCTTTCCTGAGAGCGGCATCAGCAAGCCTTACGGCGGTAAGGGTGTTTTCAGAAGAGTAGGGTGCTGTTGTAAGGAATATCGTGAATGTCTTAGCCATGAAACCTCCCTTCCTTTAATTGGTTATCTCTTTCTCTTGCCCGGATATTTCCCTTTTTTCGTTACAGGACAACATGCAGGTGGGGGCAGTTGCTCCTGGTAGTCCCTCTTCAGTATCTCCAGAAGATCAGGCACTATAGGGTCAACAAGATAGTAGCACCTCAATCTTCCGTCCATATAGTAATCAATCAGACCATAGCGCCTGAGCATTGACAGATGCTGTGAAACATTGGACTGGCTTATATCAAGGAAGTCTTCCAGATCACTGACACACTTTACACCCTTTGTGAGTTCTTCCAGTATTCTTAATCTTACCGGATGCCCCAGTACCCTCAACAACTCAGCCTGTGCACCGATTGCTCGCATGTATTATAATATTATAATATTTTAATATTTGTCAAGGAAAAAATGATCAGGAGCTACTCCAATTCTTTAAAATAGGGATCATCAGTGTCCGGTAGAAATTACCCTATCAGGGGGTTACTGAGGAAGCCCGGAAATGGAGATATTCTGGCGCGCCCGGGAGGATTCGAACCCCCGACCCTCTGATTAGAAGTCAGATGCTCTATCCTGCTGAGCTACGGGCGCACATGGGTGATCTATAAAATCATTGGTCGGGGCGAGTGGATTTGAACCACCGACCCCCTGCTCCCAAGGCAGGTGCGCTAACCAGACTGCGCTACGCCCCGTAACTTAATTAAAATCATATCTATCTAAAACAAATCCCTGTCAAGGCAGGGCACCTCATAAAAATAAGCCAACCACAGGATTAAACAATAAAGTAACCTCTTTTTTATTGTTATACACTAAAACAAGTAAAGAAAC
>DROX01000040.1 GCA_011321725.1 Nitrospirota bacterium
GTAGAGATGGTGATGCCCGGGGACAATGTGAACATAGAGGTAGAGCTGATAACAACGGTAGCTATGGAAGAGGGACTCAGGTTTGCAATAAGGGAAGGTGGCCGTACAGTTGGTGCTGGTGTGGTTACCAAGATATTAGAGTAGGGAGAACATGAATCAGAAGATCAGAATAAAACTCAGGGCGTACGATCACAGGCTGCTGGATCAATCTGTCAAGGAGATAGTGGATACTGCAAAGCGGACAGGGGCAAGGATTGCCGGTCCTGTGCCGCTACCCACAAGGATACAGAAATTCACTGTATTGAGGTCGCCTCATATTGACAAAAAATCGCGTGAACAGTTTGAGATAAGGACTCACAAGAGGTTGATAGATATCTACGATCCCACCCCGCAGACAGTGGATGAGCTCATGAAGCTGGAACTGGCTGCAGGGGTTGATGTGGAGATAAAGCTATGACAGGGATAATAGGCAAAAAGATAGGGATGACCCAGATATTTGATGAGAAGGGTAATGTGGTGCCTGTCACAGTGGTGCAGGCAGGTCCCTGTCAGGTGATCCAGGTGAAGACTGTTGAAAAGGACGGATACAATGCTGTGCAGATAGGCTTTGAGGAGATAAAAAAGCTTAAAAGGGTCAACAAACCCATGAAGGGCCACTTTGACAGGGCAGGGGTACCTCCCTACAGGGTTTTAAAGGAGTTCCCCATGACGGACCTGAATGTGGGAGATCTCATCAAGGTGGACCGTTTCCAGAAAGGTGACAGGGTAAGTGTAAGCGGTATATCCAAAGGCAAGGGGTTCCAGGGAGTAATGAAGAGACATGGCTACGGTGGCGGACCCGGTTCCCATGGTTCAATGTTCAACAGGGCCCCTGGCTCCATTGGCAGCAGTGCCTTTCCTTCAAGGGTCTGGAAGAACAAGGGGCTGCCTGGAAGGATGGGTGGAGTGAGAGTGACCGTGAAGAATCTCACCGTGGTGGATGTGAAGGTTGATCAGGATCTGTTGTTGATCAAGGGTGCTGTGCCAGGGCCGAATGGTAGCTATGTGGAGATCAGAAAGGGAGAGTAGGATGCCAGAGGTTGAGGTAAAGGATATAAACAACAATGTGGTTGAGAAGGTAACCCTTCCCGAGGATGTCTTTGGCCGTGAGGTCAGGGTGGATCTGCTTCATACAGCTGTGGTCAATTATCTGGCAAACCAGCGCCAGGGCACACATTGCACAAAGACAAGGTCCACCATAAGGGGTGGCGGAAAGAAGCCCTGGAGGCAGAAGCATACAGGCCGTGCACGACATGGCAGCATAAGGTCTCCTCTCTGGAGAGGGGGGGCAGTGGTTTTCGGACCACAGCCAAGGGATTACTACTATAAACTGCCGAAGAAACAGAAGAGGCTCGCTCTGAAGACGGCCCTGAGTGCGAAGTTGAGGGACAATGAACTGACAGTTGTAGACAATATAGCGCTTGAGATGCCCAAAACAAAGGAGATGGTCTCAATCCTGAAAAAGATGGGTCTTGACGGAAAGAGCGTACTTATTGTGACAGCGGAAAAGGATGAGAATGTCTATCTCTCGGCACGGAACATACCTGGTGTGGATGTGATCAGGGCAGCGGACATCAATACCTATGAGCTTCTTGTCCATGATCATGTACTGCTAACAAGGGATGCACTTGCAAAGATCCAGGAGGTGTGGGGATGAGAGACCCTCATGAGGTCATTATAAGACCCCTCTTTACAGAGAAGTCAACATACCTGAAGGAGTCGGAGAACAAGCTTGTTGTTGAGGTTGCCAGGGCGGCAAACAAGATTGAGATAAAAAAGGCCTTTGAAGAGCTTTTCAATGTAAAGGTGGACAGGGTGGCAACTATAAATGTAAAGCCCAAGAAAAAGCGCTGGGGCAGGTCGGTTGGTAAGACCAGGGCGATGAAGAAGGCAATAATAACCCTTAAAAAGGGTGAAAAACTTGATTTCATAGAAGGAGTATAAGATGGCAGTCAGGATATATAAACCCACATCGCCGGGCAGACGCTTCATGTCAGTGGCTGACTTCAGTGACATCACTGCAAGTGAGCCCTACTACCCCCTGTGTGAATCGCTGAAGAAGACGGGGGGAAGGAACAATCTTGGCAGGATAACAGCCTGGCAAAGAGGCGGGGGCAACAAAAGGCTATACAGGAAGATAGATTTCAAGAGGGACAAGATTGGAATACCCGGTACTGTTGAGACAATAGAGTATGATCCCAACAGGACCGCCCGGATTGCCCTTGTCAAGTATGACGACGGCGAGAGGAGGTACATCCTTGCTCCCCATGGACTGAAGGTGGGAGACAGGGTGGTCTCGGGTGCTGATGCAGAGATCAAGGTGGGCAATGCACTTCCCCTCAGGAACATGCCCCTTGGCACATTTATTCATAACATAGAGTTAAGGCCCGGTGAAGGCGGAAAGCTGGTAAGAAGCGCGGGTACTCAGGCACAGTTAGTTGCCAGGGATGACAGGTATGCCCAGATAAAGATGCCCTCCGGTGAGGTGAGGCTCGTTCCGGTCAACTGCATGGCAACAATCGGTCAGGTAAGCAATATAGATCATGAGAATGTAAACTATGGCAAGGCTGGTCGTAAGAGATGGCTTGGTCGGAGGCCGATTGTGAGAGGTGTCGCAATGAATCCTGTTGACCATCCCCTTGGTGGTGGTGAAGGCCGTTCCTCCGGTGGAAGGCCTGCATGTTCACCATGGGGCAAGCCAGAGGGTGTAAAGACAAGGAAGAATCCTAAAACGGACAAATACATTATAAAGCGCAGGAAGTAAAGGAGGCATCAGGTGCCAAGGTCATTAAAAAAGGGTCCATACGTTGATCCAAAGCTGATGAGGAAAGTGGAGAGGATGATCCAGAGCGGAGAGAAGAAGATCATAAAGACCTGGTCAAGAAGGTCCACTATAATACCTGATTTTGTGGGGTTCACATTTGCTGTGCATAACGGCAGGAACTTCATACCAGTCTATGTGACGGAGAATATGGTTGGCCACAAGCTTGGCGAGTTTGCCCCCACAAGGACATACCGTGGACATGTGAAGAGTGAGAAAACCACAAGGGTGAAGGGGAAGTAGTATGGAAACCAGGGCAGTTATGAGATACGCAAGGATAACACCCCGGAAGGCAAGAAGGGTGATAAACCTCATAAGGGGCAAGAAGGCTGGAGAGGCAATGGTGGCACTGAAGTTCATGCCCTACAGGGGTGCCAGGTTTGTCCAGAAACTCCTGAAGTCTGCCATGGCCAATGCCGAGCAGAAGGAGGTAGCTGTTCCGGAGGATATGAGGATTGTCAGGGCCTATGTTGATGAGGGGCCCATGATGAAGAGGCTCTTCCCCAGGGCCATGGGCAGGGCAAATATAATAAAGAAGAAGACATGTCATATAACAATAGTGCTGAAAGAGGAAGAAGGAGAATGACAAATAACGGGCTGGATATATACTCAACACTTGACACTCAAAACTCAAAACTAATACACCCGGGGGTGAATCTTGGGACATAAGACGCATCCGATAGGCAACAGGATCGGGATAATAAGAAACTGGGACTCCCGCTGGTTCCTGAAGCAGGGATATGCAGAGCAGCTCAAGGAGGATCTTGATATAAGGAGATACATTAAAAACAAACTCTACCATGCGGGTATCTCCAGGATTGAGATAGAGAGGGCTGGTGAAAGGGAAGGGCAGAAGGTGAGGATCATCATACATACTGCACGGCCGGGAATTATCATAGGTAAGAAGGGTGCAGAGGTTGAGAAGCTGAAGAAGGAGATAGAGGCCCTGACGGGCAAGACTGTCACCATTGATATCAAGGAGATCAGGAAACCAGAGCTGGATGCACAGCTTGTGGCTGAGAATATAGCGCTTCAGCTTGAAAAGAGGGTTGCCTACAGAAGGGCCATGAAGAAGGCGGTGGCTGCTGCCATGAGATTTGGGGCCCAGGGCATCAAGGTCCAGTGTGCTGGAAGGCTTGCTGGTGCGGAGATAGCAAGGCGTGAATGGTACAGAGAGGGCAGGGTGCCGCTGCATACCTTCAGGGCGGATATAGATTATGGATTTGCTGAGGCAAAGACCACCTATGGTGTAATTGGGGTCAAGGTCTGGATCTACAAAGGTGATGTACTTGAGTCTGGCAGGGAATTGAATATCTAAAAATTCAATATACGGGGTATAGCCATGTTAATGCCAAAAAAGGTTAAATATCGCAAGAAGCAGAAGGGAAGAATGAAGGGAAAGGCCTACAGGGGCTCAGAGATAGCCTTTGGACAGTACGGCCTGAAGGCCCTTGAACCAGGCTGGATAACAAGCAGACAGATTGAGGCTGCCCGTGTTGCCATCAACAGGGCTGTCAAGAAGGGCAGCAAGATATGGATAAGGATCTTTCCTGATAAACCCATAACCAGGAAACCCGCTGAGACAAGGATGGGTAAAGGTAAGGGTAATCCCGAGTTCTGGGTGGCGGTTGTGAAACCGGGCAGGATCCTCTATGAGATGGCTGGTGTGCCAGAGGAGCTGGCAAGAGAGGCTCTGAGGCTTGCTGCCAACAAGCTTCCCATAGCTACAAAGTTTGTCAAGAGAGAGGAGGCGGTCATTTGAGGCCATCAGAGTTAAGAGAAATGACCATAGATGAGCTAAGAGAGAAGGAGAGGGAGCTGAGAAAGGAGCTCTTTAACCTTCGCTTCCAGAAGGCCACGGGAGAGATTCAGAATCCCATGAGGATCAGGGCAGTAAGGAAGGACATTGCAAGGATACTAACCATAATAACAGAGAAGGAAAGACAGGGGTAAGTTGATATGCCAAAGAAGGTGTTTGTAGGTAAGGTTGTCAGTGACAAGATGGACAAGACTGTAACCGTTGCGGTGACAAGGCTCCAGAAACATCCCTTATACAAGAAATATATAAAGAGAATAACCAAGTTCAAGGCCCACGACGAGGGAAATGTATGCAGGGTTGGTGATACGGTCAAGATAATTGAATCAAGACCGCTCAGCAAGACGAAAAGGTGGGTTGTCATAGAAGTACTCAACAGAGAGGTCTCTGAGCAGTGATAAAAAAGATTTGGATTAACACAGGGAGTGTGAAGAGATGATCCAGGTTCAAAGCATGCTGAACGTGGCTGACAATTCAGGTGCCAAGAAGGTTATGTGCATAAGGGTTCTTGGTGGTTCACATAGAAGATACGCCCGTGTTGGCGATGTGATAGTGGTCAGTGTAAAGGAGGCCACACCCAATGGTACCGTCAAGAAGGGCTCAAAGGTAAGGGCTGTTGTTGTGAGAACCAGGAAGGAGACGAGAAGACCTGATGGTACATATATAAGATTTGACGAGAATGCCTGCGTACTGATAAACGCTCAGGGTGAGCCTATCGGTACAAGGGTGTTCGGGCCTGTTGCAAGGGAGCTCAGATGGAAGGAGTTTACAAAGATCATATCCCTTGCACCAGAGGTATTATAGGAGGATAAGATGGGACTGGGCATAAAGAAGGATGATACTGTGGTGGTGATAACAGGAAAGAACAGGGGAAAACAGGGCAGGGTTCTCACGGTAATACCCAAGAAGAACAGGGTAATAGTGGAAAGGGTTAATATTGTCAAGAGGCATATGAAACCAAGCGCCAAGTACAGAGAGGGTGGTATCCTTGAGAAGGAGGCACCCCTTCATATATCCAATGTTATGTTGATCTGTCCAAGATGCAACAGGCCCACACGTATTGCCAACCGGATACTTGATGACGGAAGGAAGGTCAGGGCATGTAAGAAGTGTAAGGAGGTTATTGATCAATAATGGCTGAGAAGAGACATGTGCCGAGACTGAAGGAGAGATATTTCAAAGAGGTTGTGCCCCAGTTGATGAAGGAGTTCTCATACAAGTCTGTTATGCAGGTGCCAAGGCTTGAGAAGATCGTGCTCAACTGTGCCCTTGGCGAGGCCATATCAAATATCAAGCTCCTTGACGCAGCCCAGAAGGAGCTCAGCCTGATAGCGGGTCAGAAGGCGGTTATAACAAAGGCAAAAAAGTCTGTGGCAGGATTCAAGCTGCGCAAGGGGATGCCCATAGGGTGCAAGGTTACCCTGAGGGGTGACAGGATGTATGATTTTCTTGATAAACTTATCAGCATAGCCATTCCGCGGATAAGGGACTTCAGAGGCTTGACAACAAAGAGCTTTGACGGAAGGGGAAACTACTCAATGGGTATAAAGGAGCAGTACATCTTCCCTGAGATAGATTATGACAAGGTGGATATGGTGCACGGCTTTGACATCACCATATGTACCACTGCCAAGACCGATGAGGAAGGAAAGGCATTACTGAAGCACCTTGGGATGCCTTTCAGAAGCTGAAAGGAGCATTAGATGGCAAAAAAGTGTCTGATTGAGAAGCATAAGAGACCACCCAAGTTCAGGGTAAGGGCCTACAACAGATGCAATATCTGCGGAAGGCCAAGGGGTTATATCAGGAAGTTCGGTCTCTGCAGAATCTGTTTCCGGACCCTTGCTCATCAGGGGCTGATCCCTGGTGTAAGAAAATCAAGCTGGTAGGAGAGGTATATGCTGACAGATCCAATCGCAGATATGTTAACAAGAATAAGAAATGCCATAATGGTGAAGGCAGAGAAGGTTGATATCCCGGCCTCCAGGATGAAGCTGGATATTGCAAAGATACTCAAGGAGGAGGGATACATCAGGGCCTATAAAATCATAAAGGACAAGAAACAGGGCATACTAAGAATATCCTTGAAATATGTGGATGGTGAGCCTGTTATCACAGGTTTGAAGAAGGTCAGCAAGCCTGGCAGGAGAATATATGTAGGCTACAAGGATATCACCAGGGTAATGGGTGGGGTTGGTATAGCCATACTGACCACATCCAAGGGTATCCTCAGTGACAAGGGCTGTAAAAGGGAAAAGGTTGGTGGTGAGTTGCTTTGTTATATATGGTAAAAATAAAAACCCGGGAGTGGAGAAGAGATGTCAAGGATAGGTAGAAAACCGATAGAGCTTCCAAAGGGTGTTGAGGTCAATCTATCAGAGGATACAATCAGGGTAAAAGGTCCCAGGGGAGAGCTCCAGTGGCAGTGGCCATCAGGGATGACCGTGACTGTTGAGGAAGGTCGCATTGTGGTCAAAAGGCCAAATGATACGAAGAAGAACAAGGCACTCCATGGGCTTACGAGGAGCATCATTGCCAATATGGTAAAAGGTGTGAGCGAGGGCTTCAAGAAGGAGCTGCACCTTGTGGGGATCGGATACAGGGTTGACCTCAAAGGGCAGAGCCTGATGTTTTCCCTTGGTTACTCCCATCCGGTGGAGTTTCCACTGCCAGAGGGTATAACCGCAGAGATTGACCATAAGGCAAGACCATTGAAGCTTACACTGCAGGGGATAGATAAGCAGCTGTTAGGACAGGTGGCAGCAAATATCCGTTCCCTGAGACCCCCAGATGCATACAAGGGCAAGGGGATCAGATATGCTGACGAGAGGCTGAAGCTTAAACCCGGTAAGACTGCAAAATAACAGAAAATCTCGGAGGATGCAAGTTGAAAAGGTCCAAGGAAGAATTAAGGAAGCGCAGACATAGAAGGGTAAGAAAAAAGGTCTACGGACGGCCGGACAGGCCAAGACTTTGTGTGTACGGCTCACTGAATCATATATATGCACAGATAATTGATGACTACAAGGGGCACACCATGGTTGCGGCATCCACCCTTGATAAGGAGATCAGGGGTGAGATAAAACATGGTGGAAATGTGGATGCTGCCAGAAAGGTGGGCACGCTGATTGCCACAAGGGCTGTGCAGAAGGGAATCAAGAGGGTTGTATTTGATAGAGGCGGTTTTAAATACCATGGAAGAATCAAGGCCCTTGCCGATGCTGCAAGAGAGGCAGGGCTGGAATTTTAACACTAAGGAGGTATGGTGCAGAGGATAGATCCATCAGAGCTTGACCTGCAGGAAAAGGTGATATTCATTAACAGGGTCTCCAAGGTCGTGAAAGGTGGCAGGAGGTTCTCTTTTACAGCACTGGTTACAGTGGGAAACGGAGAAGGTATCGTAGGTGTGGGAAAGGGCAAGGCCTCAGAGGTGGCTGATGCCATAAGGAAGGCGGTTGAGCAGGCAAAGAAGTCTCTGATAAGTTTCCCGCTCAAGGATGGCACCATTCCTCATGCAATTGTGGGCAAATTTGGTGCAGGTGAGGTGCTGCTAAAGCCTGCATCAAAGGGTACAGGTGTTATTGCAGGTGGTGCTGTAAGGCCTGTGCTTGAGGTGGCAGGGCTGCAGAACATAGTTGCCAAGTCCATCAGGAGTCATAACCCCTTTAATGAGTCAAAGGCAACCATTGACGGCCTCATGAGGCTGAAGGACCCGGGTGTGGTCCTGAGGATACGAGGCAAGATAACAGAGGAATCACTGGAGGAAGGAGCATCATAGCATGTTAAAGATCACCCTGGTCAGAAGCTACATAGGGGTACCTGAGAAACTGAGGAAGGTCCTGAGGAGTCTGGGGCTTCGCAAGATCGGACAGAGTACCATAAAAAAGGATATCCCCGCTGTCAGGGGTATGATAAATAAGGTTCCCCATCTTATCAAGGTGGAGAAAATAGAAGACTGAGTGGAGGACTGTACAGATGAAGATAGACGAACTCAGACCGGCTGAAGGGAGCAAGAAGAAAAAGAAACGCGTGGGACGCGGGCCTGGCTCAGGTCATGGCAAGACATCCTGCAGGGGACACAAGGGGCAGAAGGCCCGTTCAGGTGGAGGTGTCTCTCCTGGGTTTGAGGGAGGTCAGATGCCACTGCACAGGCGGCTTCCAAAGAGGGGGTTCAGGAATGCACCTTTCAGGAAGGTCTATACCATTGTTAATATAAAGACGCTGGAGAGGCTGAAGGATGTGGATGTAATCACACCGGAGTTGCTTCTTGAGAAGGGTGTTATAAAGGGTATAAAGGATGGATTAAAGGTGCTTGGCGATGGTGAACTCAGCAGGGCTATCACGATCAGGGCTAATGCCTTCAGTGAAACTGCCAGAAAAAAGATTGAGCAGGCAGGTGGAAAGGTTGAGGTGATTTAGTTTTGGGAGTTCTTTCTTCCTTCCAGAACATCTTCAAGATTGAAGAACTGAAAAACAGGATCTTCTTCACACTGGCTCTCCTGGCTGTCTACAGAATCGGCGCACATATACCCACACCAGGGATAAATGGAGAGGCCCTCAGCAAGTTTCTGACCGAGCGCGGTGGTGCCCTTATGGGTTTCTTTGATATGTTCTCTGGCGGAGCGCTCTCCAGGGTTACAATCTTTGCCCTTGGAATCATGCCCTATATCAGCGCATCCATTATCCTGCAGCTTCTGACAGTGGTCATTCCTGCCCTGGGTAAGCTTGCAAAGGAGGGTGAAGAGGGAAGGAAGAAGATAATAAAGTATACACGATACGGTACGGTGCTTATCAGTGCGGTGCAGTCCTTTGGTATTGCAGTGGGGCTTGAGAGCATGCAACAGGGCGCCTTCATCCAGCATCCTGGCTGGAGCTTCAGGCTGATGACAATGATAACACTCACTGCGGGCACCGCCTTCATCATGTGGCTGGGTGAACAGATCACCGAAAGAGGCATCGGCAATGGCATATCACTGATCATTTTTGCAGGTATAGTGGCAAGGCTTCCAAATGCTATAATAAGCACAGTAAGGCTCATAAGGGCTGGAGAACTGTCGCTGCTTTTCGTGATTGTGCTGATCGCCATGATGGTGGCTGTAGTTGGTGCGATTATCTATATAGAAAAGGGTGAAAGGAGGATACCTGTCCAGTATGCAAAGAGGGTGGTGGGAAGAAAGATGTACGGTGGCCAGTCAACCCATCTGCCACTGAAGGTGAACACTTCAGGTGTGATACCACCAATATTTGCCTCATCCATAATCATGTTTCCTGCCACAGTTGCTGGGTTTATATCCATTCCATGGGTGCAGGGTATCGCGAGACAGCTGACCCCTGGGTCTGCCCTTTATACAATACTCTACGTTGGTATGATAATATTCTTCAGTTATTTCTATACAGCCATCATCTTCAACCCGGTGGATGTGGCAGACAACCTCAAGAAATACGGCGGATACATCCCTGGTATAAGACCGGGGAAGAAGACATCCGATTATCTGTACAGGGTGCTGTCAAGGCTGACCTTTATCGGCGCAATCTACCTCTCCATTGTCTGTGTGCTACCCACATTCCTGATAAAGGAGTTCAATGTCCCCTTCTATTTCGGAGGGACATCTCTCTTGATCGTGGTCGGTGTTGCCCTTGATACCGTCTCCCAGATAGAGTCTCATCTCCTAACGCGTTCCTATGATGGGTTTTTGAGAAAAGGCAGAGTCAGGGGAAGAAGACGATAATTGATACCCGTAAAGAGCCGTGAAGAGATAAAGAAGATAAGGCGTGCGTCCCAGATTGTAGCAGAGGCCCTATCAACACTGAAACAGGTTATTGCCCCTGGTATAACTACAAAGGAACTGGAGCAGATAGCAGAAGAGGTAATAAGAAGCAGAGGAGGGGTTCCTGCCTTCAAGGGCTACAGGGGATACCCTGCGAGCATATGTGCATCTGTCAATGATGAGGTTGTTCACGGGATTCCCTCAATAGATGTTATACTCAGGGAAGGGGATATAATAAGTATTGATCTTGGTGTTATATATGAGGGATTGATAGGGGATGCAGCTATGACCGTTCCTGTGGGCAGGGTAGACAAAGAGACGGAGCGGTTGATCAGGGTAACTGAAGAGGCCCTTTACAAAGGTATAAAAGAGGCAAGGATAAGCAGGCGTGTGGGGGATATATCCCACGCGATCCAGAGGTATGTTGAGTCCCACGGCTTTTCAGTGGTAAGGGCCTTTGTAGGACACGGGGTTGGAAGGTCACTGCATGAAGAGCCGCAGATACCGAACTTCGGTTACCCCGGCAAGGGGCCCAAGCTGAAGGAGGGCATGACCCTTGCCATAGAGCCCATGGTGAATGCCGGAACCTATGAGGTGGTCATAATGAAGGATGGCTGGACTGCCAAGACGGCGGATGGTAGCCTCTCTGCGCACTTTGAGCACACCGTCCTGGTTACGAGGAATGGCCCCGAGATATTGACTAAAGGATTTTAAATAAAGTATAATTTAAAGTTCAGATGCCAAAGGAAGAGAATA
>DROX01000041.1 GCA_011321725.1 Nitrospirota bacterium
GTAAGGGTGATACGCTTGAACTGATAGAGGCCTTTGGAGACAACGGCCACTCAATGAATTACATTATAAACTTCAAGGGTTTTATACCCAGGGGGATTGACAAAAACACAGGTGACGACAGGGGGATAAAGATAACAATCAATCCTGCAGTGCTGATAAAAAAGTTTTCACAGAAGGGCAGGGGAAGGCTCTACCCCGTGACCGCAGAGGTCTCTTCAGGTGAAAGGGCCCGATTCTGGCTTGAGATTACAAACTGAGCCTCTTTTATATAACCGTTCCCCTTCTTGCCTTTATCATCCCGTAGATCTCAACATTCCCCCCCATCTTGATCTCATTATTTGATGTAATACTTACAACCCTTGCCCTGCCTCCTATCCTTGCACCCCTGTCTATATGGATCTTGCCCTTTGCATATATATCACCATAGATCCGGACATTCTCACCGATGAAGAGATCATTGTAGGCAATAACATCACCGTTTACAGAGACGTTGCTACCAAGATAGACATCCCTGTGCGCCTTGATGTATCCGTGTATAATGCTTCCCCTGCTTATTGTGAGGTTGGCGTTTGTGACCAGGTTCTTGTGGATCCTTACCTTTTCGGGGACAACAAAGTCCTCTTTTGTGAACCATATCGTATCCTTGAGGGATTTGATGGGAAAGGGAAGTTCGTCAAGGTGGGGTGAGTACAGATCAGCATAACTGTATGCTGGCATATCTTCATAATCATATGTCCTTACAGGCCTTCCGTAGAGATTCCTGAAGGTAACCCCCCTGTTAAGCACGATCTCCGCATCAGAGAAGGTCAGTTCACCTGCAAGGCTGTCATCACCAAGGCTTATCGCTCCCTCTGAAAATACAACCTTGACAAACTTTACACCCCTGCCGGTGCTGATCTCACCTTCTGAGAAGAGGCTGTTGACACTGACGTGGTCATCCAGCCTGACATCTCCCTTCACAAAGACCCCGCCTCTTATCACAGAACCGGCAGGGATTGAGGTTGATGAAAGAACAACAATGTTCTTTTTCGTATCAAGGGAGTCTTTTAGTTTCCTGTAGACCACTATGGAATCCTCGCCTGATTCAATGTATTCAATATTCTCAGGCAGGTTCTGAAGCCCTACATCATTAATAACGAACTCCAGCCTCTTCTTGAGCTCCTCCACAAACCCCCTTATATCATCCTCCTTGAGGTCCCTGAGATTCAGTTCCATGTTGAAGACCCTCTTCTGATTGCCCATTGGAACTGGTATTTTTACCCGGAGGAGCCTGGGTGAGAGCCTGATGAAGAGTATAAGTACCACAATTGCCACACCAATCAGCATGAACGGTAGCGGTCCATGCCCCTTCCTGGCTTCGGGTATTGTCCTTGCCGGCTCCGTGAAAGTCTTCTCTTTCTTTGGCTGCTCCTTTGCCTCCTTTCGGGCAATCTCCTCCTTCTCCAATGGCTTTGGGGCCTCCTTCCTCGCGGGTCTTTCTGGGGTTTCAACAGGTGCCTTTACAACCCCTGACTCCCTTACATACATCCTCTTTATCCTTTCATCCTTTATATAGGCCTTCATGATATACGCTGTCGGGAAGACCTCTTTGACCTTTTTCAACACCGGAACAGCCTCTCTGAAACTGTTGAACCTTCCAACCCTGAGGGTATAGTACCTGCCCTTGATCAGCTCCACCCTCAGGTAGTCCCTGTCCTGCTCGGCAAGGCTCCTGTAAAGGATGTCATAGTTTTTCTCAGCCTCAATTATGGACAGATAGGTGGCTGCCTGTATGGTATAGTACTCCTCCTCTGTAGCCCCCTTCTTGGGGATCAGTAAAATCACCAGAAGGAGAAAACACAGAAAGAGATAGCCTGCTCTCTTCATCATAACCTCATTATTATGATCTGGAAGAGTTTCTTTGCTGCCTTCTCGTCAATCCCCTTCAGTTTTCTGTATGTCTCCATGGCGTGCTCCTTGTATCCAAGCTCTACATAGGTAAGACCAAGCCCCGCCAGGGCATCTACATATTCTGGATTAATAATCAGTGCCTTGTCAAACTCTTTAAGGGCCTGAACATACTCCTTTTTGTATAAGAATCCATAACCAAGGCCATTATGGTATTCTGCCCTGTTTGGCGAGATCGCTATTGCCCTCTTAAATATATCTATGGCCTGGTCCGTCTTCCCCTGCTTAAGTAGCACTGTTGCCTTCCATCCGTAAAGGCGACCCGCCTCAGGCCACTTTTTTAATGCCTCCTCAATCACCCCCATGGCCTCTTCATACATACCCTCCTGCACCATGCTGGATATCTTTCTGATTATCCCCTCAAGCTCGGCTCTTTTTACCTCCTTCAAGGGGCCGGTCCTCGTATCTTCAGTGGCATCCTTTTCTGCAGCCTTGCCCTCACTGTTGTACTCATTAATGATCCTTTCCTTCAGATAATATGCCCTGAGCACAACAGAGCCCGGGTATTGTCTCTTCATAGCTCTTGCTATTCTGACAGCGTCTTTATATCTCTTCTCCTTGCCAAGCCTTACAACATAGTAGCCCTTAACTATCTCAATCCTTAGATGGTTCAGCATCATCCTGTCTGTATTCCTGATAATACTTTTAAAGAGGGTTTCAGCCGGCCTCTGTCCTCTGAAGCTCCCGATCTGGACTGTGTAGAAGGTCTCTGCAGCAAAGGATGCTGATAGATGAAGCGCAAGGGTAACTAGTATGGCAGAGACGGTCTTCTTTAACAAAGCAGAAACAACCCTCCTTGTCAGAAAGTTATAGTGCCCGACTGTACATCGGGATTGTATTGAATTCCGGGGATGAACCCATTATCATCTATGTGAAATTACACCTGTCCCAAGGCATTTGAGTTCCCGTATGTTTTCCAGATCAAAATATATTAACAGAATCATTATCTTTATTCAAAGGTGACGACAAAGCCTTCAATTACATTGGAGGGCCTAATCCAGTTTTATGATCCCCTTCTTTATTGCAAACTTTATGAGGCCTGCCTTGGAATGTATATCCAGCTTCTCGGAGATATTCGTCTGGTGTGCAATCACGGTCTTCACGCTTATATTTAAAAGTGATGCGATCTCCTTGTGGGTGTAGCCCTCGGCAATAAGTTTCAGAACCTGCTTTTCTCTATCAGTTAATAGCTCATAAGGATCCTCAACCCTGGCCTCCTCTTTCCCGAGATATCCTCCCACTACCTTTGAAGCAATGGAGGAATAGAGATATACCTCACCCTTCGCAACAGCCCTTATGGCTGACACAAGGTCTGTGCCAACAGCATGTTTCAGTATATAACCTGACACACCTGCCTTGAGAAGCCTCCTCACATATTCAGGGTCATCATACTGGGTGAGGATCAACACCTTAATCTCTGGTTTTATCCTTTTTATCTCATAGGTTGCCTCAATTCCTCCGAGCACAGGCATGGAGATGTCCATCAGTACAACATCAGGGTTCAGTTTTACAGTCTTCTCAATGGCCTCCTTGCCATCTGCTGCCTCGCCCACCACCTCTATGTCATCACATATCTTCAGGAAGGCGATTATACCCTCCCTTACAAGTGCGTGGTCATCTGCAATGACAACCCTGATCTTTCCCATCTCAGTGCCCTTTCTTTAAAGGAAACTTCAATGAAATCCTCGTACCCTTACCAGGAGAAGAACAGATACTCAGCAATCCGTCAAAAAGGGCAGCCCTCTCTTTCATGCCTATTATGCCAAGCCCCCTTCCTTCGGGTGTTACACTATTGAGGACCTCATTAACATCAAAACCAACCCCGTCATCTTCAATCTCCACATATATGTAGTCCTTGTCCTTCTTCAAAAGGACGAATACATTTTCAGCATGCGAGTGTCTTGCCACATTGGTGATGGCCTCCTGTATGATCCTGAAGAGGGTTATCTCCACCTGCTGGTCAAGCCTGAGGCTTCCCCTGCCCCTGATATTGATAAAATAGTTTATTCCCCTGTCTTTCAAATTCCTCTCCAGGAGCCATTTAATGGATGATTCAAGTCCAAGGTCATCAAGCACAGAGGGCCTCAGATTCTGTATTATGGCCTGTATACCATGGTGTATACCCACGAGTATTTCCCTCATCTCCTCTATCTTTTCAACATTGATCTTCTCGGGATAGAGCCTGCACATGTCCATCTTCATCAGGAATGCAGATATCTCCTGCAGCGTCTCGTCATGCAGTTCCCTGGCAATCCTTCTTCTCTCCTCCTCCTGGGAGGATATCACCTTTTTGAGAAGGGCGGAGATCTTTTTTTGACTCTCCCTGAGCTGTTTTGTCCTCTCTGTAACTATGTTCTCAAGCTCAATATTCTGTTTTTTTATCTTTTCAAGGGACTCCCCGAGTTTCTGTCTCATGTTATCAAAACTCTCTGCAAGGACACCTATCTCGTCCTTGCTGTTTACCCTGACAGGCAATGAAAGGTCACCCTCCCCTATCCTCCTTGTAGCCCTGATCAGTGTCTGGACAGGCTTTACAATGCTTCTGCTCAGTCCAATGGCAAGGGTCAGTGTGGCAAATATGGAGATAATCCCCAGTATGAGGAACCTCTTTTTCATGGTAGCTGCTGGAGAGAAGACTATCTCCTGGGGCTCCCTCAACAATACCCCCCATGATGCTACTGACAGGGGTGCAAAGGCCATGATGTCATTGGTCCTGTGACTCTCATGTCCCTCTTCAAGATGGCACCTGTGACAGAAACCGATTGAGCTCTTCTTTGCTATAGCAAGGGAACTGAGGAACCTGTCATGATCACTGCTTGTAAGGATCCTTGAAGGCCTGTTGGATGAAATGATTATTCCGTGGCTATCAACCACCTCAACACAGGTATCCTTTTCAAGAGGGATGGATTTCAGGATCCTTGTGATTATATAACTCGTTGGATCAAGCATCCCCCCTGCAACTGCCTTGATATTGCCTGAGAGGTCCTTGATGGGAACAAGGACAAATATGACCTTCTTCCTGATCGGCTGGATGGAGTAGACATCAGAGATTACGGGTTTCTTCTCGTTAATGACCCTGCTGATATAGGGGATACTCAGAATATTGAATCTTAAATCCCGTCTCTGTGGGTAGGAGACAAGCATGTTACCATAGGGGTCAAGGAGAAAAACCCCCTCGGTAAAAATGGAGTACTGGTATATGGACTTCAACGCTCTCTTTTCATCTGAGAAATCTCCCCCCGGTGACAGGGTATCCTTTTCTAAGGAGAGGTCATACAGTTTTTTCAGATTCTCCTCAAGGATGTAGTCAATGTAACGGCCTATAATCTTTGAGAGTTCCAGCCTCTTTTCAAGTGAATTCTCTATGCTTGTATTTATACTTATATAACTTATCAGCCCCAGGGCTATAATTATTATCAGTGTGCTAAAGATTACTGAGAATATAATTCTCTTTTGCATTTCAGATCATAAACACTTTTCTTCATTATATCACAATTTAAAGCTACAATTTATAGATTGGCTATACCCTTCACCTCCCCTTTATGGCCCCTGCATGTCCCCTTCTGGACATTCTTGATGTCCTCCTGCAGAAGTTCTGCAAGTTCAAGAGGATGCTCCCTTTCCATCCTTTTCAAAGAGATATAGCCTGTGAAGATTGAGCTGTCCAGTGGAAACACATCGGGACTGAATATGGCATTGTAAACATGCCATATGGAGATAATTATGAAAAGCAGGAGTGCCTCGTTAGAATGCAGTACCTTTGCAAGAGGTACTATCTCACCGGGAAGATATCTTGTCACTGTGGTTGGTATCCAGAGCACTATCCCGGAGAGTATCATCATTATGGCGCCAGTCAGTATAACCCAGTATTCAAACTTCTGCTTATAGGAATACCTGTGGCAGGGTGCCGGACAGTCCTCGATGCCGAAATAGTACTTGATATTGTGTACCGCATCATGGAAATCCTTTTTTGTTATAAGCATGGTGGGCCTCCAGTCAAGGAAAAGCACACCCACAAGGGCAACCAGAATATGCACTATGGTCAGGGCAAGAAATACAAGGCCTGTAAGGCGATGTATGAACCTTACCGAGTCTATGCCGCCCATCTGAAGGATAAACCACTGGGATATACCAAGATAATAGTATTTCTGTGAAAGCCCTGTAATGATCAGCAGGCCCACCGTTATAATGGCAAGCCAGTGTTCAATAATCCTTCCAGTGGAAAACCTCCTTATCCTGTCGTCCTTATCCATAAAGACCATCTTGAAACCTCCGGGACCATCTGGTTTATCTGTTTACAGCATACCTCCAGACATGAAGAAGAATCTGAAGCCCGAGCCCTACAACCAGCACAGGTATGAAGATCCTGTAGACAAGCCCCACCACATATACACAGGGAGCCTTCTTAAGGGAGGGCTGGTAGTGTGATAGCCATGCATCGGGGAAGTTCTCTGTAGCGTTCTTATGACACTTTCTGCATCTTTTAACAAGCTTTGCCTTTAATACCTTTGGCTCAACGGAACGTGTAGAAACAATAT
Source organism: Nitrospirota bacterium (assembly GCA_011321725.1). Taxonomy (GTDB): domain Bacteria; phylum Nitrospirota; class Thermodesulfovibrionia; order Thermodesulfovibrionales; family JdFR-85; genus JAADHP01. The sequence continues at coordinate 6,486 of DROX01000041.1, forward strand.
CATGGGTGCCATGACAGTCGGTACATACCGCAATGGGCCTGGCAGGTTTGTAGAGCTCCTCTCGCTGTTTCTTGTAGAACCCAAGGGTTACACCGTGGAAATCAGAGAGATAGGTCTTTACAACATCTGTAGATATGCCGTACTTTGCCATTATCTTCCCGTTGGAGTGGCAGTTGCTGCATATCTCGGGAATCAATTCATGAAAATCAAGTGTCAGGGGGTTCTTGATATCATGTGCCTTATGGCAGTCAATACATATGGGCACATCCCTGTTACTCTCGTTCAACAGAGCACTTCCGTGCACGCTGTTCTGGTATATCTCAAATATCCTGCCATGACAGTTTCTGCACCTCCTTACTATAAGGGTGCGGTTCCTTCTTATCCGAACGACATTGTGGTAACCATGACAATCAGTACATACGGGTGCATTAATATTACCCTGAGATAACATCTTATAGTGGATACTCTCAAGTATCTTTGCATATTTGTCAAAGTGGCAACGTTTGCAGTTCTCCGAAAGGGCCACGGAGAGATCCCTCTTCCTTATAAAATACCTCTTTGGATGCTCATCAGTTGAAAAACCGTAATGACAATCAGAACAGTTAAGCAGTCTGTGCACTGAACTGTCCAGATACTTTGTATTTACCTTCAGTGAAATCCTCTCTCTGTGGTTGAAGCTTTTGTAGATGTCATAGCCATGACAGCTCATACAGTACTTTCGCTCACTCTCATAGAGCATGCCCCCTCTTACTGGCTTTACAGAATGGTATCCATGACAGTCCGTACATACCACAACAGCCCCGGCTGCCTCCTGTGCAAGTAACTGGCAATGGATCTTCCTGGTTTCAAGTTTCTCCTTGCTGTGGCAATCCCTGCAGACCAGTGCAAGCTTGATCCTGTACTGCTTTCTGCTCCTGAATCTCCTTTCAGGGTGTCTTTTCTGATTGAATTCCCTGTGGCAATCATTACAGGACAAACCCGAATGGACGGAGTTCCTGAAGCCCTCTGCATCAACCTTTACAGGGAGCTTTTCACCATCAGCAAACTCAATATGCCCACTGCTTTCTGCATGGCAGGACAGGCATTTATCATTCAATGTCCCTGCATCCACGGTTGTAATAAAACCCAGCAGCATGAGACACATCAGTACAACAAACATTTCAGGCTCCCATTAATCCCCTGTAGGGGGGCCTAATGCCCCTCCCACAGGTTAATGAGACTCCTCTTCAAATTCTGGCTCCTGTCTGATCACGGGCATCCTGCTCACGATCCACCGGAAGATCAGTATATGGATTGTTGTTACTGTCAACACAATCATGGCCTCCTTCCATGGAGGTATTATATGGTGAAGATGCTCGGGTAGCTTCCAGTTGAAGGCAACAATGGCAACATTCAGACGGTTCACCAGGATACCAACAATTGAATAGAACGCACCAACCCTCACGATGGCGGGTTTCCCGAGCTTTACACCCCAGGTGATGATCAATGCAGGGACAAGGACAAAGCCAAGGATCTCAACGAGGAACCACTGTCCATACCCTGTGCTCAGAAGGGCCCAGTTGTCATCATGTGCCACACCGATAAGCTTCAGGGCAAGATACACATACATGCCTATCGCAGCCCCCTTGCCAAGCCCGATGGTGAGCCTGTCAAGACTGTCAAGGAAGTAGCTGTCTGCCCTGTGTCTGAGAAAGCGCGCACATAATGCGCTGACTGCAATCACCATCACAAGTGCCGCATAGATGCTGGAGGCAAGGAAGAAGTGGGGTATATAGGAAGAGTACCAGAGGGGATGAAGCTTGCCAGGTGCAAGGAGAAAAAGCGCTCCCAGTGCTGACTGATGAAGCGTTGAAAGTATTATGCCGGCGATTGTCATTGCGATGGTAATCATGGTAGCCCATCTTCTCACCCTTCTTGATCTCAACCACTCAAGAATGGCAGGGCTGAATTCAAGAAACTGCACTGTAAGATAGGTAGCAACATGCCAGGCAACCAGGAAGAGCACCGACGCGGTACCAAACCCCACAAACATGGGGTAGTAGATCCTCCAGGGTCTTCCCAGATCAATAAGAAGGTATACAACGGCAAAGAAGTATCCCATAAAGCCCGTCAGCACACCAAGCCTCACCAGGGGTTTATACTCCTTGAAACCAAAGATGTAATATGCGGTAGCCATCACAAACCCTGTGGCTGACAGTGGTACACCACCAAAGAGTCCCCACCCAAGGAGCAATCCCCAGGGGTAGTCATTTGACGCATGGGTAACCTCCACAAGGCCATGCAGAAATCTAAGCGCAATTATGGGCAACCCGATAACAAGTATTGTGGCTGCCACTATATTAAAAGGCGTAACAAGGCTTCTCATATACTCAGGCCAGCTCATCCCTATAAGGAGCTTGTCCATTAACCAGGAACGAAAGTTCTGTGATCTTTCAAGGGTCTCGTTATGATTCATCTCTACCCTCCTTCCTTGAAGATTCTTCCTTTTTCTCATTGTACCTGTGCTTGACAGCGGCATAGCACATACCAAAGAGTGCCGGCCAAACTGTGAACACCACCGGTACTGCAGAGAGGAAACCCTTTACCTGTGTTATCATAGGCTCATTGGGTATATCCTCAGGAAGACCTACATCCTTGAAGGGCACCCCTGAAATATACAGCCAGCTTGTACCGCCTGCCTCATGTTCGCCGTATATATGATCAATGTAGCGTGACGGGTTTCTTAGAATCTTCCTTCTGGCAAGCTTCAGCAGATCCTCCCTTCTGCCAAAGGTAAGTGCACCTGTGGGACATGCCTCAGCACATGCAGGGATCTTGTTCTGCTTGATCCTTGGATAGCAGAAGATGCATTTCATTATCCTTGGTCTCAGTGCGCTCTCATAATCATAGGCAGGCACATAGAAGGGACATGCAATCATGCAGTATCTGCAGCCAAAGCATCTGTTCTCATCATACAGCACAGCACCCTCGGGTGTCTTTGTATA
>DROX01000042.1 GCA_011321725.1 Nitrospirota bacterium
CTTTGTTAGATAATTGGCAGCCCCGCCTTTCATGGCCTCCACAGCATTTTCAATGCTACCGTGGGCGGTGATGATTATGACAGGGACCTCGGGATTCCTCTCCTTCACCCATCCGAGTATCTCAAGTCCGGATCTGCCGGGCAGTTTCATGTCTGTCAGGATAAGATCAAAATCTCCCTCCTGGAACCTTGAAGTGGCCTCCTCAAAGTTCCGGGCTGTCTCCACCCTGAAACCCTCCTGTGTAAGGAACCTGTTCAACATCCTGAGGATGTTTCTCTCGTCATCTACCACTAAAATTCTCTCCATGGTCTCCTCCACAGGCATTGATCTTCCCCGCGGCAGAGACCGCGGGGAATACGCTCGCTGTCCATTTAAGGATTAAATGTACTCTCAACCTTTCTCTGTACCGTCTCTGCATGTAACCTGCTGTTGCTACCAAGTGGAAGCCTTATAAGGAAATGGGCTCCCCTTTCAGACTTCAAGAGTTCTACCTCACCATGATGTGCCAGTATTATCTTGTATGTGGTAGAGAGGCCAAGCCCGCTGCCATCTGCCTTTGTGCTGAAAAAGGGCTGGAATATCTTTGCAGCAATCTTGTCAGGGATACCAGGGCCATCATCCATGACATGTACCATCAGCCAGTTCTCCGACAGGTTGAACTGCAGGGTGATCCTTCCGCCGTCCTGCATGGCCTGTATTGAATTAATGAAGAGGTTCATGAAGACCTGCTTCATAAGCGCAGGATCAAGTTCAACAGTTGGGAGTTTGGCCTCCCTGTCATAGTGAACCTCCACACCTGACTCCTCAAGGTCAGGTTGCAGCAACTCTACCACCCTGTCAAGGACATCAATGATGTTGCATGGCACCGGAGAGGGTGAGGGTAGTTTTGCAAAACGTAAAAAATTGTCCGCCATTGTGGACATCTCAAGGGCCTCATCCTTTATTATATCAATATACTCAAGCATCTCGGACCTCTTCCTTGAACGTTCAATCCCTGAAAGGGCACCCCTGATTGCATAAAGGCTGTTCCTTATCTCATGGGCGATCTGGGCTGACATCTCGCCGATGGCTGCCATGCAGGTGAGCCTCTCCTTTTCCTCTGAGACCCTCTTGAACTCCGAAAGATATCTTCTCAGTGTCTCAAGCATATGGTAGAAGGACTGTCTCAGCTGGAAGGTTTCATCCTTGTACAGGGGATTGTAGGGTGTCTCACTTTCTGAGTAAGATATCTCCTTCTCAAACTCCTCCACCTCCTTTGAGAGGTTTGTGATGGGGCGGGTCATCAGCAGTGCAACCACGTAGGACCCCCCGATTCCCACCGCAAAGATCACAATGGATAGATAAACCAGCTGGAGGATGGTCTTCTTGAAATCCCTGCTAAATGCCCTGTCCTCAGCCTCTGTATCAAAGGTCAAGCTCAGGGCACCAAGGATATCCCCTTCTATCTCAAGGGGGAGCAAAACCTGCTGGTTGGGGTAGTGGCCTCCTTTCAAGCCATCCGGCCCTCCCCTGTCAAGCAGCAGAGAAAGGGTTTTGTCAAACTCTCCTATGTTCCTGATATTGTCAGAGGCAATCACAATCCCTCTGCTGTCAATTATCTTTGCATTCTTTATCTGACCTGCGTCCTTCAGCTGCCGTATCTGCTCCATTAGAAACCCGTAGTCCTGTGATATGATCGCATCGGTTGCATTTATGGCCAGTTTCTCTGCTATACTGAGGTGGAACTGTTTTCTTTGAAGTAACAGATTCTTACGCGAGGATGAAAGGACAATAATGCTCACTGAAATATAGATGATCAGGATCAGGAGCATTACATAAAGTACGCCCTTCGTCTTTATACTTGTGCGCCTGTTCAGCTCCTTCAGTAATTTCATGCTCTCACCTTGATCATTGTCTCATTCCTGATGGAAACCCTTTGAGAAATCACTGTATTGCCTGAGCAGCCCTCTCAATTTTCTTATTATCTCTTCTTTTATGTCCCCCTGTGCCATAACAACCCAGTCCTTCTCTATTGGAACACCTGCAATGGCTCTTATTGCCTTCATATCTATATCCTTCTTCATTGAGTTCAATGCAGCAAGGCTCACAAAGCCAGCATCTATCTCTCCCCTGTAGAGCCTGATTATCACATTCTCATATGTACCAAGCTCAATGAGTCTTATGCCTTTCAATGAGACACCCCTTGATTCCAGTAGTCCCTTCTGAGCCAGATAGCCACCCTCTGAATAGGTTGATGTAATGCCCACCTTTTTGCCCTCCAGGTCCTTCAGGGAGTCTATCTTTCCATCTGATCGTACGATGATCAATCCCTCCATGGCATCTGTAAACCCCTCTATATGAAGCGCTGATACGGGTCTCAGACCCTTTTTCACGGAATAGATGCGGCTGAGAGAGGGGTTTTCAAGAAAGAGCGCGCCCCTCTCATTCACCTGGGCATTCAGAAAGTCATTCATGTTCTCAGGCACGATCACCTCTATGTTAAGCCCTGAATGGTTAGATATATATGCACTGACAGGGTTCAAAAGGACAAACAGCTCAGGCTCAAAATAGACAGGCTCCACGTATAGCCTTATAATATTCGCCCTATTGGGAAGGAAGTCCTGCCTGCCACCTGATAGGTTCTTCAACAGGACCCTGACGATATCATAGTCTCTGTCCTGAGCATCGTCAAAGCCATCCACACCCTGACCAATGCCCCCTATGACTGTCTCAGGGTTTTTCATGTTGTTGACCGAGAGGAGTGCCTCCTTTATCCTGCCTATCAACTCGGGGCCAAGGGATGTCCTTGCCACAAAGAGATACTGTGGTATAGCATAGGAGTATCTCAGCACCCTGAGCCCCTTGTCAATATAGGGTTTCGCCACCATCTCTGGCACACCTGTGGCATCAAACATCCTTGCAAGTACCGCAGTCAGTGCGCTCTCGTCAGAACCCAATCTTGCAACATCCAGGAGGTTTTCATCCGTGATTCCCACCCTTTTGAGCATAATCTCTGGCAGTAACCCTGATCCCGGGCATGCATATCTACCATAGACAAAGCTGCCATCTATCAGATCAGCCATATGATTGTATGATGAATCCTTCCGTACCAGGATGGCACTTCTGTAGTAGGATTTCCCGTCAACCTTCAATTTCACAATGGGTTTTATGGATACCTTTCCAAAGGCCTCGGTATATAGGGTGGGACAAAGGTAGGCAATATCTGCTGAACCATCCTTCAGGAGATCTATGACCTCGCTGCTCTTCCTGGATACCTTGATCCTTATCTCAATATCCAGCCTGCGTTCCAGGTATCTCTTGAGGGGCAGAAATCTCTTGTACATTGCTGATGGGGATTGAAGAGGGATAAGCGCCATGGTTATCTCTCTTTTTGCCCATACAGAGCCACCGGTCAGCAGATGGATAAGTATTACAAGTATAAATATTCTCAGGAGACGATACTGCAATGAACCCACTTTACTATAATAAAAATATGGTGTTCTGGATGTCAAACTAACACCCAGAACACCATGACGGGGAGGGTGTTTATGCCTATATGATCAGTTCTGGCCTGTCAAGCTTCACCTTGATCCTCTTCTTCTTTCTTATGTAGTCAAGCACGATGTCATAGACAGGAGGACCGGACTGTACAGCCATTGATGCCCAGCCTGTAAAGGTATAGTCCTTCAGGGGATCAACCTTCTCTCCTCGCACCTTGAGGTCCTGAATCCTGTTGCCCATCTTCTCGTTCACCACTATCCTGAAGGACAGCCCCTTGGTCCTCACAATGTCACCACCCTGCTGCCTGTAAGGGTCAGGGTTGAAGAGGTTGTCCGTTATATCCTCAAGGATATCCTTTATCATCTTACCCTTGATCTTGCTCTTGTAGGTATTTGGATAGGTCAGAGCGGTCTGTGAGTATACATCATCAGCAGTAATGGGCCCGGGAAGCACGGTCCTGCCCCATCTGAAACCTGGTGAGAAGGCAAAGTCCACATCGTAGTAGTCTACAAGTGCATCACATATCAGCTCATCAAAGGTACCATCAAGGTTGCCCCTCCTGTAGAGGAGGTCCTCGGTGTAACCAACCACCTCTTCCAGTTTGTCCTTGTAAGGGGCCCTTATCTGCTCAATCAGCTTTGCCATCTCAGGGTCAGGATCAATCATGTTTGACATCACGGGTATGAGTCTGTAGGAGTAGTCAGTGATCCTCTTGCCTTTCACCTCAAGGTCAAGCCTTGAGAGGTATTTACCGTAACAGCCGGATCCGATGACAAGGGTGTTCCCTACCACAACTGGTTTGGGAAGACCATCATGGGTGTGTCCGCCCATTATTACATCAATGCCCTTCACACGGCTGACCATCTTTTTATCCACATCAAACCCGTTGTGGGAGATCACCACCACAAGGTCCACCTTCTTTGACCTCACCTCATCAACCACAGCCTGCATGTTCTCTTCCTTGATGCCAAAGGACCAGTTGGGAATCAGACGGCGGGGATTTGCAATCGGCGTGTAGGGGAAGGCCTGCCCGATAACAGCCACGGAGAGGCCATTGATGCTCTTTATCACATAGGGTTTGAAGATCTGATCCCCCCATGTTGCCTCGTGTATATTCTGGGCAACAAAGGGGAAGTTCATCATATCTATCAACTCCAGCACACGTTTCTCACCATAGGTGAACTCCCAGTGCCCTGTCATTGCATCACAGCCAAGGGCGTTCATGACCTTCACCATATCCTCGCCCTTTGTCCAGAGGCTTGTGGCAGAGCCCTGCAGTGTATCACCCGTATCAAAATAGAGCACCTTATTGGGCCTCTCTGCCCTTATCTTCTTGATAAGTGTGGCAATGTAGGCAAATCCACCCATCTTTCCATACTCTTTGGCAAGGGCAAGGTAATCATCACTTGTATAGGCATAGGCCTCAAGTGTACCAGGTTTGTATCCGTAATACCTCAGGAAGTCCTTGCCCGTAAGGTGGGGTGGTTTGCCCTTGTTCCCTGCCACCCCGATATTTGTATCAGGCTCTCTGTAGTAAATAGGGACCAGCTGTGCATGGCTGTCCGTGGTATGCAGTATTGTCAGGTTCCCCTTAGAGGAAAACTCAAGGAGATTACTCTCCTTCAATGCCCTGGCAAGTACACCAGAAGGCAAGACAGTCGTTGCACCTGCAGCAAGTGACAGGACCTTGATAAACTCTCTTCTACTGATGCTCATTTAGTGCCTCCTTAAGATATTGTGGTTTACCTCCTCAGGGTACTTCACATCCTCATTCCAGGCACCTGGATCGGCAGGCCATTGGCCTGATAGGTTAAGAACAGCTCCAGATTTCTGTACTCTTCGCTCTGGTACGGAAGTGGTTTGGCACGCATGTTCTTCATACAACCTCTGAACCGCCTCTGTATGGATCCTGCCTTGCCCCATTTGAGCCTGTATGAGGGCCAGTGGTCGGCATGATGTCTGTTTGGAGACATGAGGTTCGTCCTTACCCTCTTGCAGGCATACTTGACATGGCAGAGGGCACAGCTGAAGTTCCACTGTCCCATACGGGTATAGTAGAATTTCTTGCCCTTTTCATAGAACTTCCTTGCAGGGCCATCAATGCTCACGTTAATGGGCATCCCGTTAGAGAGGGATTTCACATAGAGCTCAAGGGCCAGCTGGTCATACGATTCGTATTTCAATGGCTTGGCACCCATCTGCTTCTCACGACACCTGTTGATCTGTAGTGCAATGGTATTGATCCCTTTGATGGCTGGATCATATTTTGGGTATTTTGTTGCAACGCCAACCAGCTTCTCACCATCCTTGCCATGGCAGCTTGCACAAGACTTGCCCTTTGTACCTTCAACAGTATTGTAGAGGTCCTTGCCATCGTCAACCATCAGGTCTGCAGGGTTTCCCTCCTCAGCCATCTCGTTTGTTGAGTTTCCATAAAAATCAAGGTAGATCTTCTCATACTCCTCATATGTACAGTTTGGTTCGTATTCCTTGATTGTATCAGAACTCCCTGCATCTACCGTCTTCACAGCCAGCAACGGGAAGAGCAGAAGCGAAAAGCATA
>DROX01000043.1 GCA_011321725.1 Nitrospirota bacterium
TCAGCCGTTCCTCAAAGAGACCCATGTTGCTCTTTTTAAGCTTGTCTTCATTACCTGAGAGCTTTCCCTCAAGGCATAGCTTTGCTGACACAGGATACAGTTCGGGGGAATCAAACCCCACCTCGCTTACAAGGGTTGAGCGTATGAACTCCATGGACTCCTTGAGGTCTTCAGGACTCAGGTAATCAGCCTTGTTCTGCAGGAAAAATATCCTGTCGGCATACTCACGGACATCCCTGAGGAAGTCAACCTCTGCCTTGCTGAGGGGCTGATCAACAGAGATGAGGAAGACCGTTGCATCCGAACGGGGCAGATACTCGTATGCCACATCTGTGTTGTGTTGATAGACCGATCCTACGCCAGGGGTATCAATAAGACGTACACCATCCTTCAGATACTCTGAGGGATATTTTATTATCACCTCTGCCACATCCTTTTCATTCCTGGGGTTGCCCTTTTCAGTGACATACTCGGATAGTTCCTCAGGTGGGACCCTCTTTTCTGTGCCATTGTTGAAAAGCACCTTTACCTCAATATCCCTTCCATACTCAATAACGGTTACGATTGAGGTAAGGGGTACCACCGCTGTTGGGAGCAGATCAGTGCCCAGCAGGGCGTTTATGAATGTGGTTTTGCCCCTTTTGAACTGTCCCACCACAACAAGGTTGAATCTATTCTGAAGTATCTTGTCCTGCAGTTCGCTACAGGGGCATTCAGAGACCGACTCTATCGTGGCTGCCTCATCAATTACCTGGAGGAGTTCATCCCTGAGCTTTTTGAAGCTACCATCCATAGGAATACCTCCTGGATCGCCAGATTGACAGTGGAAAGATACTAAAACAGGACCATAAAGTACAGCGATATGGAAGATCAAAGACAGCAGGAACAAAGGACAGCAGTATCGCAGGCCTTCCAGCACGATTGAGGGTGTCTCTGCGGAGTTCAAGACCCGCTCTCAGGAGTATTACAATCAGTGCTACCATCCTGAGGTCTGCGGAGACCTTCAAGAGTTCTGACTCCATCAGGTTAAGCAGATAGGGTCCACAGAGAATCCCCACAATAAGCATCCCAACCGGTCCCGGAAGTTTTACTTTCCGGAATAGATAATCAGCGAATAATCCTAATAACACCACAAAGGCAATACTTACTGCCATGGGAAAACCCCTTTGGATATGGAATTCAAATGGATAGCTCCAGAGATTAGGGATACCTTCAGGATCTGGCTTTGTTGTTTGATCTCTTGGGGATCTCTCTGCCATACAGCACCTCCTGTAGCAACGGGGTGTTACAGGAGTCATTAGCCATATGGCAGGGCCATCGGCGGTTAAAGGCGGACTCCATCGCCTACTACATTTTAAGGCAAATAACCCGGGCAGGTCAATTTAAAATTTTAAATCCCTGCATTAGATATTGAAATCATCGTCCCCCGGCGAGTGTGTGTACTTGATTACATCCACATCTGACAGTACAACGATACCCTGCTGTACCATATCATCAAGCACAGGCAGTATCTCCTTTATCTTTTCCTCGGTGTCAATCACGGTTATCAGCACAGGCAGTTCCCCTTTCCTGGTCAGGAACTTCATCTTCCTGAACCTCCTGTGGGGGCCGTAGCCTGCCACTGCCTTATACACGGTTGCGCCTGCCACATCCATCATGATGAATCTCTTCACTATGGCCTCATAAAGGGGCTCTCCCTCCCATTTCAGGTCCTCCCTTACTATTACCCTGAGCATCTTTGCCTTGCCCTGAAGCTTCATCCTCTTTGACTCCTCCTTTTCTTCCTCCTCCTCTTTTCCCCTGCAACACTTTATAACATTCGTGTCACTTACCTCTATAAGACCTTTCTCAACCACCTGGTACACATCAGGCAGTACCCTGTTTATCATCTCCTCTGAATCCACTGCCTCCACCTTTATGGGCATCTTTTCAGAAAGTGTAAGCATCTTCTGGGTATGATAAACCCCGTCGCTGCCGTATCCTGCCACTCCACGAAAAACACTTACACCTGCGATCTTCTTCTTGTAAAAGATATCAATGAGGACCTCATAGACGGGCTTTCTCCCGTACCTGTCAGACTCGTCTACATATATGGTAAGTTTTTTTGCCGGTCCTTTTTTCACCATGGCTTGTATATACTCCTTGCCAGGATTTCACCTGCCTTGAGGGCAATAAAACCGATGAAAAGGCTCAGGACAACATTCATAGCAGCCATAAACCACTCGCCGTCATGAAGTAATGCGCCTGTTTCATATTCAAATGTGGAAAAGGTGGTGAAAGAGCCCACGAATCCGATTATCAGGAATAGCCTCCAGCGATAGGACATCAGTAATTTATCAGTAAATAATGTCATCAGTAAACCTATTATAAAACATCCAAGGATATTAACAGCAAAGGTGCCCATGGGAAAGGTCCTTCCCAGCCGCTGGCCAACCCATGAGCTTAAAAGATACCTTGATATTGCACCAAGGAAGCCGCCTGCACCGATCATGAGAATATTGAACATGACCTGTTATCTCTCCTTTGAACATCCAAGCTATTTTTAAGTTCATAACAGACCCAGATGCAGAAA
>DROX01000044.1 GCA_011321725.1 Nitrospirota bacterium
AGGACAGGATGTATATGGTGCCGGAGGCCGGACTCGAACCGGCACGGAGCTAAGCCCCGAGGGATTTTAAGTCCCTTGCGTCTACCAATTCCGCCACTCCGGCAGCAGGGAAAGTATTTGATTTTAAAACTATTTTTTTGTTTAAGTCAAGAATCATTGATCTTTTCAGGGGGTCTTTTTAAAAACTACAGGAAGTCTATTTGTGATGTTTATCTTTTTGCTGTTTTTCAACAGGTCATTTTATCAGTATTGCATCACCACTGTCCGGTACACATTGAAAGTTATAGTAATGGCAAGGGGCACTGATTTTTCGTCTCATTCTCGGCAGACCTCCTGTCTCTGCCCCAAAAAATCTGCGATTTTTCGGGGTGCCCCTGCCTCCGAGGTAATTTTGCCTGGCTGCCCTCACGGCAGCCACTATGGCAAAATTAAATCCGCTCAAAATCAATACCCCTTGCCCTATATATTGTATCTGTGAATTTTTACCGGACACTACTGATATTGCATTTTTGGGGAACTAATGTCATCGTTAGCCCTGTAATAGCGATTGACCATCCGTTAAAGATTACAGGTACAGGATCAGTAACCCCCTTTCAATAAAGCTCCTTTAACAGCTTCATGATCTCCTCTGGTTTGCCTGTCTTTTTCACGAGTGGAAACTCCTTGAGGACGGGTATCCTTTCTTCAAAGGCTGGTCTTATGCTTTTGTAGATAATTCCTGTGGGAATTCTGTCATTCCACTGCAGAGAAGTCCTGAAAGCAAGCTCCCGATCTTCAGGGTCATAATCATCTGAAAGACGGTATACCCTCTCTGAATACCACTGGTAGGTGTTAATCCTGTTAAAGGTCACACAGGGCTGGAGTATATCAAGGAGAGCAAAGCCACTGTGCTTAATAGCCTCCATCATAAGGTGTTTAAGATAATCCCTGTCTCCAGCATACCCCCTTGCAACAAAGCTGCAATCCAGTGCTACTGCAAGGGCCAGGGGGTTTAGTGGCTCTGACAGGCTCCCGAAGGGCTGGGTCTTTGAGACCATGCCTTCAACAGATGTTGGAGATGCCTGCCCCTTTGTAAGACCATAAATCTGATTATTGTGGACAAATAGCTTTACGTTTATGTTTCTTCTTATTGCATGAAGGAGATGATTCCCACCCTCCCCATAGCAATCACCATCACCTGCCACTGCAATAACAAGCATCTCGTGGTTGGCAAGCCGTATACCCGTAGCAACAGGAAGGGTTCTTCCATGGAGCCCATTGAAGGTGTTGCACCTCAAGTAGTGAGGCAGTTTCCCGGCCTGACCAATTCCTGAAACCAGGGTAACCTCATGAGGTTTTATCTCAAGCTCTGAAAGTGCTCCCTTCAGGGTTTCCAGTATGGAAAAGTTTCCACACCCCGGGCACCAGGCTGGCACCTGTCCCTTATATATTTCCCTGTCAAGCATATCTCTGCTCACCGCTCACTGTTTACTGCTAACCCACATCAACTCATCCACCCATTCACCCATCTACCCATTTACCCATCTACTCATCTACTCATCTACCCACAAACTCCTGACTGTCTTATCGCACCCTGTCACTTATCTCCTCTACCAGTTCATCAATCATAAAAGGTCGTCCATCAAACCTGGTTATCTGATCATCAAAGCTTATGCCTGTTTCTGCCCTGAAGTATTTAAAAAACTGACCTGTTGCATTCTGCTCAATTAAGATTGTCTTTTTTGCATTTCCTATCACCTTCAGGTATTGCACCTCTTCCGGAAGGGGATAAATCTGGCTGAAATGCATCATAGCAATAGAACAGCTACCTGACAGCCTGTCAACGCAGTCCCGTAACAATCCGTAAGTTGAACCCCACCCTACAAGGAGGTATTCCGGAGAGTCTGCACCGTAAATGATGGGTGGTGAGATCTCCTTTTTCAGGGCATCAAGCTTACCAAGCCTTTTTTTAACCATGGCTATCCTTGTTTCTGCATCTTCTATAATGTGTCCATCCTCATCATGTTCGTCGCTGTCTGTTACGACCACATGCTCTGCCTCACCAGGCACGGCAAGCGGTGAAATCCCCTTTTCAGTAACAGCATGTCTCTTGTATTCCTTCAGTCTACCGAACTCCTCTGCCCTTATCCTGTAATCCCGGTATTCAATCCTGTCCAGTTCAAAACCATCAAATGTCCACTGTGAATCTGCAAGATACTGGTCAGAAAGAATCAGCACCGGGATCTGATATTTCTCAGCCAGCTGGAAGGCCCTGTTGGTCAGATAAAATGCCTGTTCAGGACTACCAGGGGCAAATACCACACGGAGGAACTCTCCATGGCCTGCATGAAGAAGAAAAAGCAGGTCAGCCTGCTCTGTCCTTGTGGGCAAACCAGTGGCAGGCCCTGGCCTCTGGACCTCTGCAATCACAACGGGTGTTTCAGTCATCCCGGCAAGGGAAAGCCCCTCAACCATAAGGGCGAAACCACCTCCAGATGTGCCTGTCATGGCACGCACACCTGCAAAAGAGGCTCCAAGAGCCATGTTTATTGCGGAAATCTCATCCTCTGCCTGCTCAACCACTATCCCGTAGTCCTTTGCCTTTGATGCAATGTATATCATGATGCCAGTAGAAGGCGTCATTGGATAGGCAGAATAAAACTTACATCCGCTTATTATTGCCCCAAGCCCGATTGCCTGGTTACCGTTTATAAGCATCCTTGCTGGGCCTGCCTTTAAGGGTACGGAAAAACTGCATTTGAGACACCTCTGTATTGCAAACTCATAGCCTGCCCTTGTACCTTCAATGTTTTTTGCCACCACATCATCACCCTTTTTCTTAAAAACCTCCTTTATTATCCCTTCAAATATATCCAGCTCCATTCCCAACATGCCAAGTACCGCACCTGTTGCAACAGTATTGGACATAACAGTGGTTCCTGTCTTCTCTCTGGAGAGGCTTCTGAAGGGAACGTCAAGGAACCGGGATGAATCAAACCTCTTCTTTATAAACTCTCCGTCATAGACCACCATTGCGTGCTTGTTCAGCCTGTGTCTGTGGATCTCAATGCTCTCAAGATTCAACGCAACCAGCAGGTCAACAGAGCTCTTTGAGGAATGCACTGGAGAGTCGGAAAACCTGATCTGGTAAAAATTATGCCCTCCTCTGATTCTTGACATGTAATCCTGGTGTGTAAAGACATGGAATCCACTCCTGGCGAAAACCTTTGAAAGCATCCCTCCAATGGTCTGAATCCCCTGACCAGCCTCGCCACCAATCACTACGGTATAGTCCATGAGTTATTATATCACCTTTTTCATCAGGTTTCCACTTTCAACTCTGAACAGGGTATGCAGAGGATCTTCCCCTCTTTTATCCGTGCCCTTGGCTCCATAACCTTCTCTCCGCAGGCCTCGCATCTTAAGGATGGGTATATCCTTGCCTCAGGAGGGGGTTGCATTTTTGTCTTCCTGATATCAAAGAGTTCCTCCTCAGGGGCTTCCATTATGGCCTTTATCTTCCTTGCCTTTCTGCTGTGGACAATCTCTAAGACCTCATCTGACCTCTCACCCCGGGAGTAACGCCTCCAGGCATCCTTTTCCTCTTCCGACTCCTCAGGAGAGACCCATTTCACAGAGATTCTTAACGCATCACCAGAGGGCCTCTTGATAAAGGTATAGACCTGCTTGCCATAGTCCCTGAAAATCAGGTTCCCCTTGCCAAAGGTGCAGCCTGTAAGAACCTGCACCGCGTCAACTGCACAGGAGTTGTTCTCCACAACAGCCACAAGCTCCTCATCCTCAGATGGGCTCCCGAACTCCCTAAGCACCACCTGGGAGACCCTGTATCCAAGGGCAAGGCCAGGACATGCATGTCCGTGAAACCTGACAACATCATCAAAATCCATTACGAGACCCCCTCATAGGAGGTTACCATCACACTGTAGCCTTCTCGGGCAAGCCTTCTTGCGATCTCCTCCGCGAAGGAACGTGATGGGAACCTCCCGATCCTCACCCTGTAGTAGAGTGTTCCCTTCACCCACACCTTCATAATATATACATGGTCATAGGTGTATTTCAGTATCCTCTTGAGCCTGAAGGCATTTATGGGGTCATTGAAGGAGGCTACCTGTATTGTATAGGGTCCTTCAGTAGCCACGTATTTCACAGGCCTGATGTAGCTGTTATCCCTTCCGATAAAATCCACATACACAACAGAGGTGCCCTTCTGGATCATTCCAAGCCTCTTTGCTGCACCGTAGGAGAGGTCAAGGTCTCTGCCCTCCACAAAGGGGCCCCTGTCATTTATCTTTACCACCACGGATTTACCGTTTGATGGGTTTGTTACCCTCAGAAGTGTCCCAAAGGGCAGTGTTTTGTGTGCTGCTGTGAGTGCATACATGTTGAACCGTTCACCTGATGCAGTGGGCCTTCCGTGGAACTTCTTGCCATACCATGAGGCCACCATGGTGGTCTTTCCCTGTGGTGCTATAACAGGCTGTGGCGGAACCCTTACCTCTACCCTGCCGGATGAGCAGGCCCCGAGGAAGATCAAGGCAATCACTAAAAGGATGTAGTTTTTCATCTCTGCCCCTGTATCTGTAGCTTAAAGCCTTTGCCTTTTAAAGGATATACCTGCTCAGATCCTCGTCTTTCACGATATCAGAGAGCTTATCCCTGACGTATGTCCTGTCAATTGTTATCTCTGCGCCCCTCATCTCCGGGGCCTCAAAGGATATCTCCTCAAGCAGTCTTTCGAGGACGGTATGGAGCCTCCTTGCACCGATATTCTCTGTCTTGTCATTTACTGTTGCCGCAATTGAGGCTAACTCATCTATCGCATCCTCGGTAAAGCTGATCTTCACATCCTCTGTTGAAAGCAGCGCTGTGTATTGTTTGATAAGTGCATTGTCTGGCTCTGTAAGGATTCGGACGAACTCGTCCTTACCCAGGGGGTCAAGCTCCACCCTTATGGGGAACCGTCCCTGGAGTTCAGGTATAAGGTCAGATGGTTTCGCCACATGAAAGGCCCCTGCTGCGATGAAGAGTATATGTTCGGTCCTGACGGGACCATGCTTGGTTGTAACAGTGGTGCCCTCCACTATGGGTAGCATGTCCCTCTGCACCCCTTCACGTGAGACATCAGGCCCCTGTGCAGAGCCCCTTGAGGCGACCTTGTCTATCTCGTCAATAAAGATTATACCTGTTTGCTCCGTACGTTTTATGGCCTCCCTGGTTACCTTGTCCATATCAATGAGCTTGTCTGCCTCTTCGTTTGTCAGTATCTGTAAGGCCTCAGGGACCTTCACCTTCTTTCTCTTTGGTCTCTGGGGAAAGAAGTTTCCAAGCATCTCTTTGAGATTTATCTCAAGCTCCTCAAGCCCCACATTGGATATGACACCGAAGGGCATGACCTTTTCCTTTACCTCTATATCCACGTACCGTTCATCAAACTTCCCCTCACGGAGCTGCTGGCGGAGTTTTTCCCTTGTCTCAGTGTATCGCTGGCCGTCATCTTCAGCAGCAAAGCCTGTCCTGGGCCTTGGCAACAGCAGATCAAGCACCCTCTCCTCGGCATGGATGCGAGCCTTTTTCTCCACAATCCTGAGATGTTCCTTCCTTACCATATTCACGGCTATCTCGGTGAGATCACGGATCATTGACTCCACATCCCTTCCAACATATCCAACCTCTGTGAATTTTGATGCCTCAACCTTAAGAAAAGGTGCCTGGGCAAGCCGTGCAAGCCTGCGGGCGATCTCGGTCTTACCCACACCGGTGGGCCCGATCATGATGATGTTCTTCGGCAGCACCTCATCCCTTAGTTCAGGTGAAAGCTTCTGTCTCCTCCAGCGGTTCCTCAGGGCTATTGCCACTGCCTTCTTGGCGTTCTTCTGACCGATTATGAACTTGTCAAGTTCCTCAACTATCTTTCTTGGGGTAAGGTCTTCAACCTTTAAAAACCCCTCTCTCTTCTCCTCTGCCTCAAGGTCTTTATGCTCCTCTAATAGTCTCATATCTAAATCTCCTCTATGATTATTTCCTTGTTTGTGTAGATACATATGTCAGAGGCTATGCTCAGGGCCCTGCTGACTATCTCAGAGGCCTTCATATCGGTGTTTTCATAGAGTGCCCTTGCAGCAGCCAGTGCATAGGGGCCACCTGAGCCAATGGCAGCAATGCCCTGCTCCGGCTCAATTACATCCCCGGTGCCTGAGATGATGAATGTGTGGTCCCTGTCTGCAACTATCAGCAGTGCCTCAAGCCTTCTCAGGACCCTGTCTGTCCTCCAGTCCTTTGCAAGCTCCACCGAGGCCCTTGTGATGTTTCCACGGTATGCCTCAAGCTTGCCTTCAAACTTCTCAAAGAGTGTAAAGGCATCTGCAGTTGCACCGGCAAAACCGGCCACCACCTTGTCGTTGTACATCTTTCTTATCTTACGGGCATTGTGCTTCAGCACGGTGTTTCCCATGGTTACCTGTCCGTCACCGCCTATTGCAACGTTACTGTCTTTTCTCACACAGAGTATGGTGGTGCCCTGAAACATAGGGTTATTATAACTGAATCAGGCGGTTTTTGTGTATTTGACAAGCCAGGGCATTGTATCAGACTGTCTGCTTTATCCACCCCTTCTGATGTCTATGGTCACCCATCACTCATCAACCCTTCTTTCCCTTTTTTGAAAGTGGATGGGCTCTGTCGTAGACATCCATCAGATGGGTAAGGTCAAGATGGGTATAGACCTGGGTGGATGAGAGGGAGCTATGACCAAGCAGTTCCTGTATGGTTCTGAGATCAGCTCCACCCTGCAGGAGATGTGTGGCAAAGCTGTGCCTCAGTGTATGTGGTGAGACATTGGAAAGCCCTATCTGGATGGCATATTTCCTCACAATCTTCCTTATGCTTCTGTCTGAAAGGGGTCTGCCGGAACGGTTAAGGAACAGGGCCGTGGATTCCTTCTTGAGCAGAGATCTTTCAATC
>DROX01000045.1 GCA_011321725.1 Nitrospirota bacterium
GATTTTCTCTTTCGGAGGTCATCAGTCCCCTTACTATGCAGGAATGATTATTGTACTTGTTTTTGTTCTTGGGTTTGTTCCGCTTTCTCTTGGGATGACAGCGTTAGCTTCATTTCTGGTATATGCTGTTTATACTGTTCCAATCATATTATTTGATAATATTACAAATTGGCAAATCTTTATAAATAATAATATCTTCTTATTATCTTTTGCCTTTGGCGGATTTGCTTGGCGATATTACAATAATCGTCTTCTCCTCAACAAACTATCCCTTGAATATGACCTTGAGAAGAGCCGTAACGAGTTGAGGCTTTACTCAGAAAGGCTTGAGGAGCTTGTTAATGAGCGGACAAGGGAGTTGAAAAAGTCAGAGACCATGTTGAAGTCCCTCTTTGAGAAGGCAAATGATACCATAATACTCACGGACCCGGAGGGCAGGATCACCAACGTCAATTCAAAGGTGAAAGAGCAGTACGGCTATGAGAAGGAGGAACTTATCGGGCAGAATATACTGGTACTGGAGAAGGAGCAGGATAATCGCCTCTTCCTTGAACGCTACCACAGGCTTCTGAACGGCGAATCCCTTGTATATGAAACAACCCATGTTGCAAAGGATGGTTCACCTGTGCATGTAGATGTCAGCGCAAGTGCTGTGACCCTTGAGGATGGCAGGGTGGTACAGTTTATTGTGAGGAACATTACAGAGAAGAAGAGGCTCCAGGCCCAGTTGCTTCATGCCCAGAGAATGGAGTCCCTTGGTACACTCACAGGCGGGATTGCCCATGATTTTAACAACCTCTTGACCTCCATAGTTGGCTACACCGATCTGATACTTGCTGAAGATAGCATTCCCATTGAACTTATTCCCAAGATGCGGATTATTGAGACATCTGCGAGAAAGGCTACCCAGATAGTTAACAAGCTGTTGAATTTCGCAAAGCGAGGAAAAGAGCTGGAGATTGTACCCTTCAATGTCAATGATGTTATCCACGAGGCACTTGACCTTGCACACAGGCGATTCCGCGCCGATATTACGCTTGAGCTAAAACTCAAGCAGAATCTGCCCATAATCAAAGGAGATGTGGCACTTATGGAACAGTGTACGTTGAATCTTATACTCAATGCCATAGATGCAATGCCCGAGGGTGGAACACTGGAAATAGAAACAGAACTTGTAAATATAGATAGCAATTTTGACAAGCCTGTTGGGCCTGACCTTAAAGAGGGACCCTATATAAGGGTGACTTTCAGAGACACCGGTATCGGGATACCCTCAGACAAGATTGACCGTATATTTGATCCCTTTTTTACAACCAAGGGGCCTGACAAAGGTACAGGCCTTGGGCTGGCAATGGTTTACGGTATCATCAAGGAGCATGGTGGTTATATCAATGTGGAAAGCGAATTAGGCAAAGGCACCACCTTTGAGATATATCTTCCCGCATCACAGATGGTCATGCCGGGCCTGAAACCCACGCTGGACTCGCTTAGAACAACGGGCAGGATTCTGGTGATTGATGATGAGGTGCCTGTTCTGGAGTTTTTCAAGAACACCTTGCTTCAGGAGGGGATGAATGTTGTTGTCTTTAATGATCCCTATGCTGCCTATGAGTACTTCAAGGAGAACAAACATCTTGTTGAGCTTATAATATCCGATATCATGATGCCAAATATTGATGGCAAGAAGCTTATTACAGGGTTCAGGGATATCAGCAGGAATATAAAGATAATTGCCATGTCAGGCATAAAAGAGGCTTTTGCAGATATTGAGGCAGATGGTTATCTCTTCAAACCTATAAAAAGGGAGTTTATTTTAGAGGAGATAAAGAAGGTGATGTCATCCCCTGACAGGTCTTGTTAATCCAGCGAGACCGTTTCTATTACACCTTTTCTCAAGATTCTGGGCTGTCCATTAACGATCTCCACAATAGTTGATGGAGCGACCCCTGAAGTTGTTCCTCCGTCAACAATCAGGTCAATTGAATCACCAAAATATTTGAGCACCTCCTGAGCATCCGTGGCTGGCTTTGCTCCTGATGGGTTTGCACTTGTTGCAGTAACAGGCACCGGTGTAATCCGGGCAATCTCAAGTGCTATGGATTCACCAGGTATCCTGACAGCCACCTTTCCGGTGCCGGCGGTCAGAAGTGGGCTCAGCCCCTCCCTTGCCTTGAGCACTATGGTTAACGGCCCCGGCCAGTATTTTGCCATGAGTCTTTCAGCTTCTTCGGGGATCTCCTGGCTTAACATTCTTATAAAGGAGAGGTGGCCTATGATTAGAGGGATTGCCTTCTCAAAGGGACGCTTTTTTAAATCATAGAGCCTCCTGATAGCATCCTCATTATTGAAGTGTACACCGAGGCCATAGAATGTCTCTGTAGGGAAGGCAACCACTCCACCAGCAAGGATGCATTCCACAGCCTTCCTAACCACCTCATCCTTGTTTGTCCTTGTGACTTTTATGAATTCCATCAGGAAGCAGCTCCGTTATCAAAAATAATCATTGAATCTTTACGGACGCCCAGCTTTGAAGAAACAACATCACACTTTGACTGGAAAAGAAAGGATATTTCCTTGTCATCCCCAAGGAGTGTTTCAAAGTTGCCCTGGCCCTTGCTTATAACAAATGGGGCAGATTTGTAGAGCGCTCTGAAATCCTCAGAGGCCCACTGGATAATGGTGCCAATGGCGTCCGAACCATTATCCACTACCTGACATATCTCTAAAAGGCCTGTCTCAATGGCATCCTTCATTGTTGCATCATTGATAACCGGGGACCCCTTAACCACTGCTGTCACCTCTTTCCCCATACTTGTGAGGGTTTCAATCAATAACCTGTCAAAGACTATCTCTCCTGCGTTGTCAAGCAGATAGAGTATCTGCCTGTTTGTGAGAACCTTTTCTTTAAAAACACTGAAATGGTCAATACCAAACTGTTCATTGAGGGCACGTTTGATCTCACCATGTATATCAACGTCTGTATAGATCCCGAAATCAATTGCATTGCCTGCCACCGAGAGACGGGTAGCAACCATGAGCGGATCATCTGATGAATCAACAATCCCTCTTAATTCATTGTAGAGCGAAAGGCCGACCCTGTTGTACCGTTGTTTTACTTCTTCAAAGGGGTCAGAGCCAAGTATCTCCCTGACCCTCCTGTGTATATGTGTTGTTGTATGGGCAGGGGTCAGATCAGGGTCTGTCTTTTCTATGTCTTTAAGTGTCTCTTTTAAGATTTCAATCTTATCCCTGCTGTCCAGATCAACATTTCTTAAGGCAAGAACAACCTGCCTTAAGAAGCAGGGAAAGCATTCCGGTTCAACATTTATGGCCATCTTCTTGGTGACGGATCTCATTGTATCCCACTCCTTAACCGTATTGTCATTAGCCGTGCCTTACAGGGCAATCTGCTTTCAAAGACCAGCATAGATTCCGCATCAAGCATGCCCCCGAGGACCTTAATCGGGGTCGCGGAATGACAAA
>DROX01000046.1 GCA_011321725.1 Nitrospirota bacterium
CTCCAAATTCAATGAATGGATACCATGATTCATATTGATGGCAGCTTTGGCGAGGGAGGTGGTCAGATACTCAGGACAGCCCTTGCCCTGTCCTGCATTCTCCGAAAACCCATTCATATCTTCAATATCAGAAAGGGCCGTAAGAGGCCGGGACTT
The DNA here is from genome assembly GCA_011321725.1 of Nitrospirota bacterium. GTDB lineage: Bacteria > Nitrospirota > Thermodesulfovibrionia > Thermodesulfovibrionales > JdFR-85 > JAADHP01. Next base: position 157 of record DROX01000046.1, read on the forward strand.
ATGCCACAGCACCTCATGTGTGTAAGGGCTCTGAAGGAGATAACGGAAGCACAGACAAGGGGCGACTCCAGGGGCTCTACAGAGCTTTATTTCTCCCCCGAAAGGGTCAGGCCTGGCAGTTACAGCTTTGATATTGGCACAGCAGGCTCTGTAACGCTTCTCCTGCAGGCCCTTCTGCCAGCACTGCTGTTCTCTCACAGACCGTCAACGGTGGAGATAAAGGGTGGCACCCATGTGCCATTCAGCCCACCCTTTGATTATTTTAAAGAGGTGCTTGTTGTGCTTCTCAAAAGGCTGGGTTTTCAGGTCAGGGCAGAGATTAAATCATATGGCTTTTATCCGGTGGGAGGTGGCCGGGTTATTGTAGAGATAAAACCTGCAGGACCATTCAACCACATTGAGCTTACCGAGCGGGGTGAATTAAGGAGAATTGAGGGTATTTCTGCAGTAGGTGGTTTACCCTTAGGTATTGCAGAACGTCAGAGGAGTGAGGCAGAGACTGTTCTGAAAGCAGAGGGGTTTGTTCCCGAGATAAAAACCGTTACTGTCCCAACTCCCGGTAAAGGCACCTATATGTTTTTAAATGTTGTGGCAGAGAATATCATAGCCGGCTTTTCCTCCCTTGGTGCAAGGGGGAAAAGGGCTGAAACAGTGGGTGAGGAGGCAGCAAAGGAGGTGGTTCGGTATATCAAGAGCAATGCCTGTCTTGACCATCATCTCTCAGACCAGATACTTGTCTATATCACCCTCATTGGCGGTCACTGGCGATTCAGCACATCAATGGTCACCGAACACCTGAAGACAAACCTCTGGGTAATTGAAAGGTTTCTGGATATGGAGTATGAAATTAAAGACCCTGTTGTGGAGATCAAGAGTAAAGGGATATAATAGCTTTCATGGGTAAACCTTGCACCGGGTTTTTTAAAAAGAGAGATGGGTAAGGCTTTTCGCTTCATTCTCAGCGGACCTCCAGGTCCGCATCCGCGAGAGAGGAGGTCTTAATCTGTGAAAGACAAAACCATTGTCCTGCTCGGACACTCGCTGATTGAATACGGAGACTGGCAGGAGTGGCTTCCGGAATTCAATGTAATAAACCTTGGTGTTGCTGGTGAGACAACAGAGGGGCTTGCATCAAGGATGGAAAGTCTTCTGAGAGATTATCCGGGGGCTGATTATTATCTCATCATGTCAGGTATAAACAACATTGCCATGGATGATTACGGCTTCCTGGATACCTACAGATGGATAATCAAGAAACTCAAAGAATCCTCTCCGAATTCGCAGATAATAGTGCACAGTATCCTGCCCTGCAAGATTGAGTTTATTGATAATAACGAGATAAAAAAGACAAATGAAAAACTCAGGGCCATTGCAGATGCCGAGGGTGCATACTTTCTGGATCTCTATGACAGGTTTGTTGACCATAGTGGTGAGGCAGTGGGTGAATATCTCCTTGATGACGGGGTTCATCTGAGCAAGGAAGGTTACAGGGTGTGGGTTGAGGAATTGAGAAAGATCATCAGGTAATAATATTAATAATCATGTACCGCTATCACTACTGTCCGGTAAACATTGAAAGTTATGGTAAGGGCAAGGGGTACTGATTTTTCGTCTCATTCTCGGCAGACCTCCTGTCTGCCTCCGAGGTAATTTTGCCTGGCTGCCCTCACGGCAGCCCTATGGCAAAATTAAATCCGCTCAAAATCAATACCCCTTGCCCTATATATTGTATCTGGTGAATTTTTACCGGACACTACTGTACCGCTATATTTCTGAATCCAACCATTGATTGCATCTTTTTCATCATAGAATCGTCTATTATCCCTGCATCTCTTAATATCTTGAAGTTTTCCTTTATAGTCGTGGCAAGTCCGAGTCCTTCAGATGCAATTATATGAGATGCAATATCTATCGTTGCCTCTATTGCCCGCTGAAGATTCAGTACAAAGATGTCCTGCTTATCAAATTCCTCAAGGGATTCTGGATCATCCAAGGTTGTCTCATGTATCCTTCTTAGGCATCTCTGGATATTTCCAACCTTAGCAAGAATAACATCAGGATCGGGCATATATCCTTCCTCTCAGTATATTCTTTTCCTGCTCCTTTCTGATCCTTTTCAGATCATCGTATTCCTTAATTGTTCTTGTAAAAAAATCATTATATACAGAGTCGTTGATCTTTTTTATTAATCTACCCTTTTTAAGAACCTGCATCCTTATTATGGGAGAGGAGTCATTTAGTACTACAATATCAGCCTCTCTTTTTGCAATACCTGAAAGGGTGTCAATTATTTCTGTAAGTGTTGAAAAGTCAGGCCTTTGCTTAAAGAGGATTGCTATATCTATATCACTCTCTTCTGTCTGCCTGTCTTCAATAAATGAACCAAAGACAAAGGCAAGTAATACATCATCCCTTGAATTTAGAAAGTTTTTTATCTCTAATAAAATCTCATTTCTTTCCATAGTACTATTTTAACACAACATCTGAACATTACAATTTAAATTTATATTAAAATAATATCTGTTATACAGGATTCCCGGAGAAGTTTTGAACGAATTTATTCTCAGGAGGATTATATGGACAGAAAAGGTGCAATAGGTGTAAGAGGAGTGATTGTTATCATCCTTGTTTTAATAATCGTGGCCTTTCTCTTACAGAACTCTCAGGTGGTGGAGATACAGTTCCTTGGCTGGAAATGGTCAATGTCAAAGGTCATACTGATTGTCTTTTCAATGTTTGTTGGAGCCCTCATTGGTCTTATCCTTGGAAGGGAATTGTTCAGAAAAAGGGAAAAGAAAGATATATTCAAAAAATAGTATATCTACTGGATTTTGTTATGTTATGTCCTGAATCATTCAAGAAGAAAAGTGTTTTTTTCTGTCCTGGTCATGGATATTGAACTTTTTGTGGATCAACCGGAATAGGGTCGGGTAAAGGACACTCGCCACAATGCCTGTCAAAATAAGGCTGTTATATATTGAAGACGGGATAAGCCCCATCCTGACCCCCAGGGCACCTGTTACCACTATTAGTGAAAGGGGAGCTGAAAGAATCAGAGTGATGCCAAAGGCCTCCATGCCCCTGAACCCCATAAGCGGCGCAACAAAGAGGGGTAGTGAATTGCTCAGGAATATGGCAAGCGTAAACAGGAGAGAGAGGTAGATCATTTTCATATCCGTTAAAACAGACAGGTTCAGATCAGCTCCAATACCTATAAAAAAGAAGGGTATGAAGAAGCCGAATCCCACTGCATTCAGTTTATCTTCAAAAACCCCCTTGCTCCTGAATACATAACTGAACACCACCCCCACAAGAAAAGAACCAAGTATGGCCTCAACACCGGAGAAGTGCGCTATCAGTGCACCTGCAAAGGCAATTGATACCACTGCCCTTATTCCTTCCTCAACAGGGTCTTCGCTTTCCATCACCTTCTCAACCTTCTCTGGATTCCACCATGCAATCAGATAAAGCACCCTGAGGAACAGTCCTGTCAGGGCAAGTAGTCCAAGCAGCTTTACCCCTTCCCAGAGGGCTGTCAGACTCAGACCTGTTCCATGGTAAATATCCACGAAGGCAAGTACCAGTATTGACAGGAGTTCACCCACGAGAGCAATTCCCATGATATCTCTACCAATAGGGGTATCAAGGAGATTGAGTTCCTTCAGTATGGGTATTATAATCCCTGCAGATATAACCGAAACAGCTATACCTAAATAAAAGGAAAACCCTAAATAGATAAAAACAACAGGGGTGATGATAAAAGAGGAAAGCGGTACAGCTACATACCAGAGAATCCTCTTCTGTCCCCTCAGCCCCCTGATATCAAGCTCCATGCCAGCTATGAACATGAGATAGATTATCCCCAGTTCTTTCATGAGAAGGAACCACTGGGGCTTCTCCTTTAAAACTGTATTGAACAACAGGACACCATAGAGTATCTCCAGTACAGATGAGGGTATATGGAAGCGTCTTCCCACAAACGGCACAATAGCAGCGCCACCTATAATTGTAAACATGATCAGGATCTGCTCTGTCATCTCTTACAGTGCTTCCTCGACAGAGGGTGTTATAAGGGTTGTAATCCTTGTATCTTTAATGACATTCCACACAACATCAGGAGAGAGAAAAGACAGAAACCCTCTCCTTGGACTGCCCCTGCTAATCACCATCAGATTATATTCCCTCTGAACCTGATGAGTCACCTTTACAGGATTTCCTCTCATGGTAATAACCTCTATGGATGTCTTGTACATGGCAGTCAGAGCGGATATCCTCTTCCTGATCTCTTTGTGTTTTGCATACTCTTCCTCAGTGGCAATATAACGGGATGGTTCCACTGTAAGGGCGGTGAGGCTTCCGTTGATAATGGCAGATATCTCAATACCCGTTTCTATAATCCTGTCAATGTCAGCACCAGCAAAAGAGGGTAGCAGTATCTTTTCATACGGATGGGTACCTGAGAGTATGAACACAGGACATGATCCAATATCAGCAAGGGAATACAGAAAGTTTCTTTTACGGGCAGAAAATACAGAGACGCCCAATGAATCAAGCACTGCCTTTTTAGAGACAACAATCAGTGCCTGCTCATTTTTTATCTCTTTTGAGGTCTCCTCTATCGCACTCAGGATAGGCAGAACACTCTCCTTGAATACCCTCTCTTTGATATGAAACCTGTCGCAGAACTGCTCGATCTCTTTCCTTCTCTCTGCTACCTTCCTGGAACAGACAAAGATATTTTTCTCCACAGGGAAGGATGAGATAATATAACCAAGCTCTTCAAAGAATCTCTCATCCTCGGCACCTGTAAGATAGGTCAATACCACTGTGCCATACTCAAGAGGAAATCGCTCAAAACTGAAGGTGAGTATCTCTGCCACTGTCTTTAATATATTTGGTTCACCAAGGATAACCACCCTGTCCTTTGGTTTTAAAACAACATCCTTGCGAGGTATGATAATATTGTCATCCCTGTAGATAATCCCTATCCTCCACTTTATCGGCGCAAGTATACCGATGGGTTTGTTTGCAAGACGGCTGTTGGGATGAACTTCCACCTCCATAATCTCCTTTCTGCCCAGTCCTATCTCATGGGTGGTCTTTGTTTTCTCTGTCAATCTGTTCACTATTCCTGTGGCACTTGCCATGAAGATGTTTTCCACCTCAGCACCGTAGGACCGGAGTGTCTCAATCCCTTCCTCTGAAATAGCTATTGCAATTACCCTTCTGGGTTCAAAATTCTCATGGAGAATCCTTGCAATCTCAATATTGACCCTTTCATCCGTTGTTGTGATGATAACACCATCTGCATCATTGATCCCCGCCTCCTCAAGGACAAGCCTGCTTGTGGCATCTCCAGTAATAACATCAATATCCTCCCGGATCTCCCTGGCCCTGTCTATCACAGCCTCGTCCCTGTCAATACAGAGCAGCTCATAGTCCCTGGAGAGTGTCTTCAGCAGTATGAGCCCGATATTGCCAAGACCAATTATTATAAACCTGTTCTTTTTCATGCAGCCTTTCTCTGTTGCTATTCCTTTGCAAAGGACTGCCCGTTCCACTTCTTATCAGGGCATAATGCAGTTTAAGGATTTTCTAAGTCTGCCATGTAAATGTCAAATAAGTCAATCTCGGGATCCCCCTTCACTCTACTACATGGGTGCTATATGATTTAAATCATAGAAGATTAATCTCCAACCTGTTAAACTTTCCATAGGATTCTGCAGTCATTATTCAAGACTATCAGGATCCAGAAGGTTCCGAATCGGGTTCGGAATGAATAAAATGTAATACACAGGAGGTCACAGATGGAGCACTTAAAGGATGAATGTCCAAGCTGTTCAACAATGGGGGAGCAGATGCAAAAGGAAGGCCCCCAAACAGCCCCTCCCCTTTCGCACTGGCCTATCCAGATAAAACTCATGGGCACAGTCATCCCCTTTCTGAATAATGCCGATCTGCTTGTTGCAGCAGACTGCACAGCCTTTGCCACAAGGGAGTTTCACGACAGGTACCTGAAGGACAAGAAGGTACTCATAGGCTGTCCCAAACTTGACGATGCCATGTTCTATGTGGACAAGTTCACAGAGATATTCTCAAACATACCCATCAAGAGCGTCACATGCCTGAGGATGCAGGTACCCTGCTGTGGAGGGATGACGGCCATACTGAAGGAGGCACTCAAGAGATCGGGAAAGGACATCCCCTTCAAGGAGATAATCCTTGGAATAAAGGGGGAGTGCCTTTCAGAAGGGTAATGATCACAGCAGGCAGAGGTGAATCTCCTCTGCCTGCCCCCTGATTCCTCTAACACAATATTCATCCACCCATTCACCCATCTACCCATCAACCCATTAACTCATTTACTCTTTCACCCATTTACCCATTTACCCATTTACCCATCTACCCATTCACCCATTTACTCATCTACTCATCCACCCATTCACCCACAAACTGCTCACCGCTCACTGCTTACTGTTAACCCCTTGGGTCGGACACTGTTGACCTGTGACAATGGTTACTGAAATTCAATGCTCAATTGGCTATATTTTTATTAAAACACAGGGGTTACAAATTGCTTTCACTCAATAAAAGGTTTCCTAAAAGCCTTCGTGCAAAGATCCTCTGTATGCTTTTTATGGGTATTGTGGCCACTGTCTCGGTTTCATTCTGGGTTGAACTGAAAAACACAAAAGAGAGGATCCATGAGGAGGAAAAAAAGAATATGCAACTGCTCACCTCTGTACTCTATTCAATCCTTGAACAGACCATGGTAAAGGGTAATGTTGAGGATGTCTCCAGAGCGCTTGATCTGATCGCAACAAGCCCATCCATTGTCAGGATTGAGATACTTGACAGGGATATGAGACCGAGGTTTGGCTCGGAACAAAATAGGCAAACTGACAGGGTAAGACTCTTTACAATACCTGTAAGACCGCGGCCTGCCTGCAAGGATTGTCATGGAGATGCAGATCCCATTGGTTATATCCGCATAGGATTTGATACCACCGGTTATGAAAGGAGGTTCTATAAGGAACTCACAATAACCCTTGGTACATCCCTGGCTGTTCTACTCACATTGACCATTTTAGTGTACATCTGCCTCCAGAAAGGGATATTCTCTCCTCTGCAGAAGATAAATGTGGCAATGCATTACTTTGGCAGGGGAAACTTCAGATACCGCATAACTGCAAAAGGTGAGGATGAACTGAGCAGGATGGCAAGGGCATTCAACGAGATGGCAAGGAACATCTACAAGATAAATTTCCGCCTCTACAAGGTATCTGAATTCTCTAACATTATCAACAGATGCACTTCGGAAGAGGAGGTTTACAGAAAGACCGTGGAATTCCTGAATAGGTATTTTGATATAAAAGGTGTAGCCATCGTGCTGAACGAGCCAGAAGAGAGAGTGGTTTCATCCCTGGGAGAGATAGAGGGTTTCCTTTATATTGAACCCATCACATTGAACAAAAAAGAGATTGGTAGTATAAGGTTATCTGCCTCAAGGGACTTCACAATGGAGGAGCTATCCGCAATCAAGATTGTGGCCTCCTCCCTATCCATGGCCCTTGAGAGAATAAGTCACACCACTATCTGATTCCAAAAAAATACCGATAGAAAAAAAGACAGGCATAAAGGTATAGCCTTTGAAGGTGTTTTCACCTTCATGGTCTATTTGATATAATAAAAATAGTTGAAAAAGTACCCTGAAATAGATGAGCTGATACAGGCTATCGTGCAAGGGGAAGCACATCTCTCTGTAAACCTTGCAGAAGCTCTTATTGCCAAAGGCCTTACCATAGAGTCCATCATCCAGGATGGATTAACCGCAGCGCTCCAGTCACTGAACGCCAAGTGTACCAACGAGGAGTTCAATCTACTGGAGATTGTGCTTGCAGGCAGGGCAATGATGGCTGTAATGGACAATGTAATTATACGATATCTCCCACCTGCCAGGGCTACCGAGTCAGTGCCTGAGAAGACCCTTGTACTGGGCACAATTGAGGGTGATATACATGAACTTGGCAAACATGTTGTAAAGATGCTTCTCAGATCCAGTGGCTACAGGGTGATAGACATCGGGAAAGACATAAGACCGGAGGAGTTTGTGGAAAGGGCCATTCAGCAGGATGCAGGTTATATAGGGGTAAGCAGCCTCCTTACCACCACCATCCCCTCAATCAGAAGGATAAAGGAACTGCTCAACAAGGCAGGCAGGCCTGACATAAAGGTCATAGCAGGTGGCGGTGCAATACAGCAGACCTCCAGGGACGATCTCAATGTGGACTTTGTAGCACAAAGCGCCTTTGACATACTCAACTACCTTAAAAACCTGCAAGACGAGGGATAATGGGCCTATGAATTCCTATGAAAGGGTGCTGAACAGTCTGAAGAAAAAGCAGACAGACAGGGTTCCTGTGGTCCCCGAAGTCTTTGGTGTCACGGCAAAGGCCGCGGGATACAGCATATATGATTATGTAACCAGTCCGTCCAGGCTCGCAGAAAGCCAGTTACATGCAAGAAGGCTAATCGGACACGACATGGTCTTTGCCTTTGCTGACCTCTCAGTTGAATCAGAGGCCATAGGTTGTGAACTGGAATACAAAGAAGAGGCCTACCCGGTAGTGAGAAAGCCCCTGATTGAAAACCTGAAAGAGATTCACACCCTGGATCTACCAGATCCTCAAAAGGATGGAAGGATGCCTGTTGTGATTGAGGCAACCACACGTCTCAGGGATGTGGTGGCTGATACCTGCATAGTAGCAGCATGTGTGATGGGTCCAATGAGCATAGCCGGCCAGCTCATTGGACTTGAGGGGCTTCTTTACCACATTGTGGACAGTCCGGATGAGGTGGATAAAGTTCTTGACTATACAGAAGAGGTAACAAGAAGCTATGGCAATGCGCTGCTACAGGCAGGCGCCCACTGCCATATCATATTTGACCCGGTAGCCTCACCCATGGTGGTACCTCGGGATGTCTTCAGGAGGCTTGAACTGCCCAGGCTCAAGAGGCTCTTCAGAGAGTTCAAAGAGAAAGGAAGCCTTGTAAGCTGGCTCAGCATCGCTGGCAATACAAAGAATATCCTCCCCTTCTACAGGGATGCCAATGTGGAGCTTGCCACAGTGGACTACACTGTCTCAATCCCGGAGGCCTTTGACCTCCTGGGAGATATCGCGGTAAATGGAAACCTGAGGCCCTTCTCATTTGTATCCAGCAGCCCCGAGAAGATAAAGGAGGAGGCAAAAAAGTGCCTGAAGGAGAGGGGCAACAGGTGGGGTTATCTCCTGGGTTCAGGATGTGAGGTTCCCATAGAGGCAGAACTGGACAATATAAAGCCTCTTGTAGAGGCCTCACTGGAGTTCAGCCCGTAGCGAAACAGAGAAGAGGTATAGCATGTCTCAACGCATCAAAGACAGAGGCATCTCCGAGGAATGGGTAAGTTCCGCCCTTTCCACGGTAATAAAGTTGAGCAATATCATAGGGTATCTTCCAGGTGATATTGAGATGACACTGAAGACTGTGGCAGAGGAGGTTTACCAGCTCTTCTGCCCTGAGTTCTGTTGTGTTTATATGGTGGACGATAAGGGATCCCTTGAATTCACCACACACAGGGGGCTGGACAGCCCTGCACCTGACCTGCACATTGACCATTCCATGGGGTCATGTATTGCACTCAGGGATGGTCTGCCCTATGTCGCCTGTGAGAACACAAGCTGCCCGAACAGGGGTATGTATGGTGCACCTGAATTCAGCCATATCTGCATCCCCATGGTCACCGGCAGTGAGGCTTACGGGGTGATCTCTGTCACCTTCCCTGCAGGAAGGAGGCTTGAAAGGAACGAGATTGACGTACTCCTTGCGATAACATGCCAGACATCTGCAGCAATACAACGATATCGCCTTTTTGAAAAGATCAGGAGGGAAAAATCAGAGATAGAGGATGCCTACAGGGAGATCAAGAGGCTCAACGAGATGCTTGAAGGCAAGATTGTTGAGCTGAAGAAGACACAACAGAGACTCATCCAGTCGGAGAAGCTTGCAGCAACAGGGATGCTCTCCGCAGGACTCTGTCACGAGATAAACAACCCACTGAGTGTCATCCTGAACAGAATTGAGTGTCTGAGGATGGAGGCAGAGGAACTGACCCTGCCAGCTCAGCTGATGAAAGACCTTGATGTAATCTACACCAATGCATCCAAGGTCTCGGGTATAGTACAGGACCTTCTTATATTCTCAAGGCACCAGCCTGTCAGGTTTGACTATATAGATCTAAGGTTACTGATTGAGAAGGTTCTGTACATGCTGGATGATGACCTGAAGAGGAGTGGTTGTAGGGTACACATTGAGATTACCGGTGGCTACCACACCCTTTATTGCGACAAGGAGAGGATTGAACATGTCTTCACCAATATCCTCTCCAATGCAATTGATGCGATGCCAGAGGGTGGCAATATTCACATATATACCCGTGCCTCAGAAGAGAGAAAGGGCTATCTTGAGATCTCAATCGCCGACGAGGGGGTGGGTATCCCAGAGGAATACATACACAGGATATTTGACCCTTTCTTCACCACAAAGAGCCTTGGTAAAGGCACCGGGCTTGGTCTCAGTATATGTTACGGCATAGTGAAGGCCCACAAGGGTGAGATCCGTATAAAAAGTATCCCTGACAGGGGAAGCACATTCACCGTGGTACTACCCTGCAGAGAAGAGGTGCTTAAGCAATGAAACAGGCCAGGGATATACCAAAGGTGCTGGTTATTGAGGATGACGCACAGATGCTTGAGAACTACTCAAGGATGCTGAAGAGGTTCGGATACGATTGCATTATGGAACCCAGCAGTGACAATGCCCTTAAAACCCTTAAGATTTCAAAGCCGGATATAATCCTGACGGATCTGAGGATGCCTGGAAGCAGCGGGTTTGATATTATATCAGCAGTAAAACGGTCCGATCCCGACATCCCTGTGGTTCTGATTACAGCCTATGCAGATATTCCCACAGCTGTGGAGGCGATCAAAAAGGGGGCCTTTGACGTGATTGCAAAACCCTTCACATCGGAACAACTGCAGATCGTTCTTGAGAGGGCACTTACACAGAAACTACTGATGGATGAAAACAGGAGGCTTAAGGAACAGTTGAGGGGCACCACAGAAGTAGAGATCATAGCAAAGAGCCCACCCATGCGGGAGATACTTGCCCTCATAGAACGGATAAGCCACACAGATGCAAATATCCTTGTAACCGGAGAAAGTGGAACAGGCAAAGAGATGGTTGCAAGGATGATCCACCAGAGGAGCCAGAGGGCCGGCATGCCCTTCATCCCGGTGGATTGTGCAGCCATCCCGGAAAACCTCATAGAAAGTGAACTCTTCGGCTATGAAAAGGGTGCCTTCACAGGAGCTACCACCAGCAGGGAGGGGCTTTTTGAGGCAGCAAATGGAGGCACTGTATTTCTTGATGAGGTTGCAGAACTGCCTTTGCTCATGCAGTCAAAGCTGCTGAGGTTGCTCCAGGAGCGTAAAGTGAGGCGGCTGGGGAGCAACAGATTCATATCCCTGAATGTAAGGATCATATCAGCCACCAACAGGGATCTCAACAGATCTGTCTCAGAGGGCCACTTCAGGGAGGACCTCTACTACCGCCTCAATGTCATAAATATACACCTGCCACCACTGAGGGAACGAAGGGAGGACATACCCCTGCTGGCGCTTCATTTCCTGAAGCGTTACTCGGTGACATACGAAAAAAACATCAGGGGCATTTCACCGGAGGTGATGGAACTACTTGAGGGATACAGCTGGCCAGGCAATGTAAGGGAACTCCAGAACATCATGGAAAGGGCGGTTATACTCTGCAACGATGATTACCTCACCCTGCATGATATACCAAGTGAGTTCCTAACACTAAAGGATGATACCTTACAGATATTTACCACCTATCATAGTGCCAAGGAGACCTTTGAAAAACAATACCTCCAGAATCTCATCAGAAGCGTCTCTGGAAATATCTCAAAGGCTGCCAGGGTGGCTGGCCTCAACAGAAGGACGATATACAGGCTTCTGAAAAAACATGACATCAAAGTTGGTATTGATGACCCCTCTCACTGAGACATTTCTGTCACATGTGTCACTATTGTCACAACATGATAATCTCCTCTTTTTCCAGTCATTTTCAGAGACTAAAGAAAAGTGACTGGGGCATATATGTCACACCTGGCGGGTCTTGATATCAAGAATATCCCTTATTTTCAACATCTTCCTTAAAGGCATGTTTCTTGATATGTAATCCAAGAAAATGGGGAGAAATTTGGACATCCATATTATTGCCAAATTAAGGAATCTGCATTGCCTGAGCCTTCTGCAGGAGAAAAGCCTCCTGAGGATAGCAGAGGTTACGAGCGAGAGGCTCGTCTTCAGGGATGAGGTGCTCTTTGAGGAAGGCGAGAATGTGGGTTATCTTTATATGGTCTGCACTGGTAGGGTGAAGCTCTTCAAGGTTTCACCCGAGGGCAGGGAACTGATAATAAGGATAGCGGGGCCAGGAGACCTCTTTGGATGCGAGTCACTCTTCAGGGAGGACAGGTTCCTCATGAGCGCAGTGGCACTGGAGGAATCGGAGATCATACTCATGCCTGCAGAGATATTCAAGGAGGTATTCATCTCCGAGACAGGACCTGCCGGGCTAAAACTACTTGAGAGTCTATCCACATGCATACAGCAGTTAATCGGCCTGGTTGATGACCTTGCCTTCAAGGATGTGGAACTGAGGATTCTTGACAGGCTTTACAATCTCAGCTGCGACTCATCGGTGTCTGAGACGGTAACAATCCGCCTGACCCATCAGGATATCGCCTCCATGGTGGGTACCGTAAGGGAGGTCGTCTCACGGACGATGTCAAAACTGAAAAGGAAAGGGGTTGTCGTAGATAGCACTGTAAGGGGTTTCAGGGTGCACAGGGAAAGGCTTCAGGAGCTACTGGAACAGAAATACTCATATATAAAGCCCTGATATCATCTGTTACAGGCGCTGTCTATGAAAGAAATAAAACTAATAAAGTGAAGGGATGTAAATGGGGAGGTATGTACTTTATCTTCTAATCAATATCCTTCTTGGTATCTGTTGCACAAACTCCATGCTGAGACAGGCTACAGGGTGGTCTGACCTTACAGGGGTGTAACTTTTGTCACTGAAAATGGGTTCATCTAACTTATATATTTACTTGTACATTATTTCCGCAAGGGGAAGATATGCCAAAGAGAACATTTGAAGTGGTAATACCGGACTACAAATACTGGAGGCAGAATATCAAATGCCAGACAGGATGCCCTGTCAATACCGACTCAAGAGGGTATGTAAGGGCGATCTCCCAGGGAGACTATGAAAAGGCCTACTGGATCGCAAGGCTGCCAAACCCTCTGGCCTCCATATGTGGCCGCATCTGTGGCGCTCCCTGCGAGCTTGCATGCCGGAGGGGTGGTATAGATGCATCCGTCTCCATCAGGGCACTGAAAAGGTTCGTTACCGAGAGATACGGTGCAGAGGTGTATCAGGAAAAGAAGGAGTTCACCGAGAGATTCAAAGAGATCTTCAAGAAAGAAGGCACCGGAATTGAGGGCATCGCAAAAGACACATCCCGGCCAATATCCATAGTGGGAGCTGGTCCGGCAGGGCTTGCCTGTGCTCATGAACTGGCACTAATGGGTTACAGACCCGTTATATATGAGATGGAAAAGGTAGCCGGTGGTATGTGCGCCCTGGGGATACCACCGTACAGGCTTCCCAGGGAGATACTCCAGGCAGAGATTGATGCCATAAAGGCCCTTGGTGTGGAAATAAGGCTTGGTACCATGATCGGCAGGGATATATCCCTCAGGGAACTGTATGACAACTCTGCCTCTGTGCTTCTTGCAGTTGGGGCAAAGAAATCCAGGATCCTTGAGATGCCCGGCAGCAACAGCAAGGGTGTATATGGTGGTGTGGATTTCCTGAAGAAGGTTGCCCTTGGTGAGGAAGTGGAGATAGGTCCCAGCGTTGTAGTCATAGGTGGTGGCAATGTGGCATACGATGTTGCAAGGACAGCCATCAGACAAAAGGGTGTGGAGTCTGTCACCCTTGTATGTATTGAAAAATACGAGGAGATGCTCGCCGATAAGATTGAGATAGAGGAAGGAGAAGAGGAAGGTATACAGAGGATAAACAGCTTTGGCCCCCAGAGGATAAATGCCGATATAAACGGGACAGTGGAATCGGTTACATTCATAAAATGCATATCCGTATTTGACAGTGAAGGAAAGTTTAACCCCAGGTTTGACGAGTCAGAGACCCTTGATATAGCGGCTGATACGGTGTTCTTCGCCATAGGACAGGCCTTTGATCTGTCCTTTCTTGATAATGTTGATCTCCCCATAGAGAGGACCGAAAGGGGAATGATAAAGGTTGGTCCTGATGGTGTAAGCACCTCTGTTGCCGGGCTTTTTGTTGCCGGTGATCTCGCCCACGGGCCAAGGCTTGTTATAGATGCGGTAGCATCGGGAAAGAAGGCTGCCATGGCAATACATGAATATATAAGCGGGAGGAAACTGAAGCTGAGCATTACAGAAGCCCACACCGAGGAGTATGCAGGAGAGGTCTCAGACAATGAGGTCCAGCATCCAGAGGACTACGAGAAGATCAAAAGGAGACCCGTCCCTACCCTGCCTCCTGAAGAGAGGAAAAAGGATGTTCGCACCGTTGTTGAAAAGGGTTACACAGAGGATATGGCAGAGGAGCAGGGAAGCAGGTGTCTTAACTGCAAGGTAAACACCATATTCAATGGTGACAGGTGCATACTCTGCGGTGGATGTGCTGATGTCTGTCCAGAGTACTGCCTGAGGCTGGTAAGCCTTGAAAGCATAAGATGTGATGAGACCCTGCTTTCTCTATACAAAAACAGGTACGGAAAAGACCCCTATGGCTCCGGCTCTGCAATCATAAAGGATGACGAAAGATGCATAAGATGCGGATTATGCGCCAAGAGGTGCCCTGTCAATGCAATTACAATGGAGAGATTTATCTTCAAGGAGGTGTATGTAGATGAGTGATAAGAACCCTGAAAAAGGAGAGGTGTCAAGGCGCGACTTTCTTGGACTGGCAGCCATTGGGACCGCTGTTTTATCAGCCCTTGGGGTTCTGGCTGGGGTACTCAGGATATTCAAACCTGATGTACATTTTGAGGAGTCAAAGAAATTCAAGATCGGCAAGCCAGAACAGTTTCCCGTTGGCACTGTGAAGAAATTTGACGACAAGAAACTGTTTGTCTTCTCTGACGAGGATGGTTTTTATGCCATAACGGCTGTATGCCAGCATCTTGGCTGCATAGTGTATAAGACAGACTGGGGCTTCCAGTGTCCATGTCACGGCTCAAAGTATGATCAGATGGGTAATGTCATTGGCGGACCTGCTCCAAGAGGGCTACCCTGGTTCAAGATTGAACAGCTTGTTGACGGCTCCCTTGTTGTTGATGCATCAAAAGAGGTCCCCAAGGGAACAAAATACATATATGTCTAATGATCAAACTAATGAGAGGTTGAAAAATGGGTGAGGTAAATCAGTCAGGCATTGCCAAGTTTTTGAACAACATCAGGTCATTAAAAAAATCCTTTTTGGGCTCATTCTTAAGAAGCGGCAAGCCCACCTCTGACAAATCCAGGGCAGCCGTGATGTTTAACAACTTCTTCCTCCATATACAGGGGGTAAAGACACACATCAACACACTAAGACCAACCTACACTTTTGGTTTCGGTTTGATATCACTCTACCTGCTGATCATCGTGGTTATCTCAGGTGTACTGCTCATGGTCTACTACAACCCATCCGTAACGGAGGCATACAACAAAATCAAGGATCTTAAATACGTCGTATTTGGTGGCAACCTGCTGAGGAACATCCACAAATGGTCTGGAGAGGGCATGATCATATTCGTGCTCCTTCATATGGCAAGGGTCTTCTATACAGGTTCGTACAAGAAGGGCAGGGAATTCAACTGGGTGATAGGAATAGTTCTTCTCATACTCATGTTTGGTATGAACCTATCCGGTTATATGCTTCCCTGGGACCAGCTTGCTTACTGGGCGCTACTGATAGTGGCAAACATTATCAACTCCCCGAAGGAGATCACGGACTCACTTGGGATAACCCAGTACTTTGATATAGGCGGGTTCTTCAAGGAGCTGTTCCTTGGTGGGACAAACCCCACACAGGAATCCCTTACAAGGGTCTATCTCCTGCATATATGGCTTCTGCCCATGTTCCTCTTTCTTTTCCTAGGGATACACTTCTGGAGGATCAGAAAGGACGGCGGGCTTACAAGACCGGATACATTTGAAAGGAAAGACAGTGATATCTACTACGTAAACCCACCCGAAAAGACAGGTGGTATATTCCCCACCTACAAGACCTACGGGCTAATGGAGCTTGCACGAGGTAGAACACCGGCGGTGGACAAGGATGTGGAGAACACCGTGTTGAGCTGGCCCAATCTCCTGATAGCTGAGCTGGCCATCTTCGTGTTAACCCTCGCAGGGGTAATTGCCTATGCCTACTTTGTGGATGCTCCCTTCAAGGAGCCCGCAAATCCCCTTATCCCTGAAAACCCTGCAAAGGCACCCTGGTACTTCCTGGGATTGCAGGAACTGCTTTCCTACTCTGCCTTCATGGGCGGTGTCGGACTTCCGGGGCTTGCGCTCCTTGGGCTTGCCCTGATCCCCTACCTGGACAGAGAGGAGGACAGGGTTGGTATATGGTTTACGAACAGGCAGGGGGTTACGGTAGCACTTCAGTCCTTCATAATCGGCACCATCGTGGTGATCGGAATCCTTGCCTTCGTTGTAAACTTCGGCTGGTTCAGGAACTGGTGGCCCAATGTCCCCCAGATTTTGATTACCCTGATCAACCCCGGAAACATATGGGTTGGCTTCATGATTGTGTATTCACTCTTTGTGATAAAGAAGACCGGTTCTACGAGGATGGGTGCAATCGCCCTGTTTACAATGTTCCTTGTAAGCTATGTGATCTTTACAGCCATGGGTACCTACTTCAGAGGTCCCAACTGGGACTTCTTCTGGTCAAAGAGCCAGTGGCCTATACATTAACTGTTTCGTCTTTCCTTTCTGGAAGATGAAGATATTCGGCCTTAAAGAGAATACAGGGAGTATGGAATCTTAAAACTAACGAGGGAGAGAGGCTATTATGTACAGTAGATTTTACTTATCAGTACTGCTAATATCAGGTCTGGTTCTTATCACCTTTCTGGTTTTTGCAACCTACAGGGAGCTTAATCCCGAATGGAAGAAATATCAGCTTGAATACAGGGATCTGCTCATAAAGAATGCACCCAATGAGGCAGCAAGGAAAAAGGCAAAATCAATAAAGATTGAACACCAGCAGATATACATAAAGCCACTGAAGAAGGTGGATCGCTGCATGAACTGCCACAGAGGTGTTGACGATCCGCTGATGAAGGATGCAAAGGTTCCCCACAAGCTGCACAGCGGTGACTATCTGAAAAAACACCCTGTGAGCAAATTTGGCTGTACCCTCTGTCATTATGGACAGGGACGTGCCACAAACAAAAAGGATGCCCATGGGAAGGGGCGTGACACACACTGGGACTACCCCCTCATACCCTTCAAATATATCCAGAGTTCCTGTGCAAAATGCCATGATTACCTGTTCCTGAAGGACAATGGAGGAGAGATGGTCGTTGAGGGTGAAAGGCTCTTCAGGGAAAAGGGATGTAGGGGCTGTCACAAGCTCAATGGTGTGGGAGGTGACCTTGGTAAACCTCTTGATATCATCGGCTCCCAGCCCATAGCCTACTTCCCCATGAAGTACGTCGTGGGAGAGCGTAATACCTATAACTGGCTGAAACAACACTTCCTGGATCCTCGCAAGATCGTACCAGGTAGCGAGATGAGGGTCTTTCTTTCGGAGAAAGAGGCAGATCTACTGACCACATATACACTTACATTAAGGGCAGAGGAGATGCCAAGACAGTTCAGGGCCATCAGATACACAACACCTGTGCCAAAAGATGGGGAATCACTCTACAAGATGTACTGTGTGGCCTGCCACGGTAATGGCAAGATCAGTGCCTATGACGAGATACTGAAAAGAACTATCCCTGCAATAATGAACCCTGCTTTCCTGAAGATTGCAGACGACAAGAACCTTGAAAGGATAATAAAGGAGGGGCGCAAAGGTACCCCCATGACATCCTGGAAGAGAACTGCTGCAGGACTTCGGGATGAAGAGATAAGGAACATCATAAAGTTTATCACAAAAGACAGGCCTGATGAGAGACCCGAACCCTTTGATTACAAGCGGTTCGTTACAGATACAAAACACGGCAAGGAACTGTTCAATGTCCGTTGTGCACTCTGTCACGGCAAAGACGGCAAAGGTGGCAAGGACCACCTTGGTCTGAACCTCCGCAATCCTGCTGTACAGAAGTTCGTTGACCCGGAATTCCTTGCCATGACCATCAGGGATGGAAGAAAGGGAACACCGATGCCAGCCTTTGGAAAGACCGGTGTTGGACTTTCAGACCAGGATATCGCTGATCTGGTTGCCTATATCAGATCTTTTTCTGATAAGGGAAAGAAATGATTATTACAGAGGAGAGGATGAGATATGAGGTGTCTTAGAAGAAGGAGCATAACCGTTTTCTTGTTTTCTGTGGTCTTTTTAACAGCAGTTGTTATGTTGATAATCCGTGATACAGAGTCCTCATATGCTGTGGAGGACATTTTGAAGCTTGGCAAAAAGGTCTACGAACAGAGATGTCTCATTTGTCATGGTAAGGACGGCGACGGAAAGGGGCTTGTGGGTGTTCTGAGAAGGACGGAACTCTCTGGTCGCACAATAGAGACCCTGCCAAGGGATTTTACTATCGGTGTCTTCAGGTTCAGGTCAACCCCCACAGGCTGTCTTCCCACTGATGAGGATCTACTGAAGATAATAGACCATGGGATCAAGAGATCCTTTATGCCCTCCCACAAAAAAGAGCTGACCCTGGAGGAAAAAAAGGCTGTCATAAGCTACATTAAGACATTTTCAGAGAGATGGGAGGAGGAAGAACCCTGTGATCCTATCCCTGTAAAGAAGCCACCATGGGTAGGAAGCCCCTCATCCATAGAGAAAGGAAAGAGGGTATATAAAGATATGAAGTGCTGGGAATGCCATGGCTATGAAGGCAGGGGCGACGGACCAAAGGCAGAGAAACTCAAGGATGACTGGGGAAAAAGGATCTGGCCCTTTGACTTTACAACTGGAGAACTCAAGAGGGGCACCTCCCCTGAGAATATCTATATCACCTTTACAACAGGCCTTGACGGTACGGGAATGCCATCCTATGAGGACTCACTAAGCGAGGAGGATAGATGGCATCTTGTTTCATACACACTGAAACTGATGGGCATGGTGGGAAAGAAAAAGGAGTAGCAATTTCTAATGCCTCTGGCACTGTGACAAAAGTTACTGAAAGAAGGATTGCATAAAATAAAAAATATAGTATTAAAAGATACTGTATTTTTTGAAAAAAAATTTTTAAGAAATCTTCTCTGTTTCGGGTGAGAAGAAGGGGAAAAAGACAGTAATGGGAATGTACTTGTACAAATCCGGGATACCATCTTTATGCAGTTGCATCTATGTCTTCTCAAAATCAGCCAATCCATTGAGATCGTATACTATAGAATATTCTCATCTTTACCAAAGTCGCCAGCCTTCTGGTCTGACACCTTACATAGATAGAATTCTGTTAGAAAAGGAGGATAAAAATCAGTGAAGGTGTCTGGTAAGGATTTTTTAACCAGGCATCAATCAAATCAAATGAAGGGAGGAAGGCATGGAAGGATTTAGTCTGAAAACCAAGGGCGCTGTAATTCTTTTCTTTCTGGTCTTGCTTGTCTTTGCCCTTGCCACGCTGCACACATCCGACAGTGTCTACGGCAAAGATTCGGCTATCATTGAAAAGGGCAAAAAGGTCTACAAGAAGTACTGTATCATCTGTCATGGGGAAAAGGGTGACGGAAAGGGGCTTATAGGTATCATTCATAGGGTTGAAAAGAGTGGTCTGGTCTGGTATGTTTACCCAAGGGACTTCACTGTAGGTGTCTTCAAATTCCGCTCCACACCAACGGGTTGTCTTCCCACAGATGACGACCTCCTGAGGACCATAACAAATGGTATCCCGAGATCGGGAATGCCATCTCACAAGGATCTATCGCTGGAGGAGAGAAAGGCTGTGATAGCCTACATCAAGACCTTTTCCAAACGGTGGGTTGAAGAAGAGCCATGTGATGAGGTGATAGAGGCCAAGATGCCCAAGTGGGTAGGAACACCGGAGTCCGTTAAAAAGGGTGAAAAGATCTATGTAAAAATGAAGTGCTGGGAATGCCATGGCTATGAAGGTAAAGGCGATGGACCTAAATCAGATAAGCTGAAGGATGACTGGGGCGACAAGATACTCCCCTTTGACTTCACTACCGGCACACTCAAGAGGGGCTCATCACCTGAAAACATCTATATGACATACATCACCGGACTTGATGGTACTGGCATGCCTTCTTATGAAGATTCCATCCCCAACGAGGAAGACAGGTGGCATCTCGTTTCCTACACACTTAAGCTGATGAAGAGGGTTAAATAAGATATCTGGAATAAAGAAAATTAGAAAGGAGGTTTTCAGAATGTCAAGGAAGAAATTCAATAAACAGAGAAGAAAGCTGCTCAAAATACTGGGGGCTGCGAGTGTTGCCACTGGAGCTGGTGTTATGATGCCGAAGGAGGTTCTACTTGCAAGGGCAGAGAAAAAACCCAAGGGTAAATTGAGTTACGAGGTGAAACCTGGAGAACTTGATGAATACTACGGCTTCTGGAGTGGAGGACATTCAGGTGAGATCAGAATAATTGGTGTACCCTCAATGAGGGAAATCCACAGGATACCTGTATTTAACATGGATGTGGGAAGCGGCTGGGGCATTACCAATGAGAGCAAGAAGCTCCTCAGGGGAAAGTATGCAGGTGATACCCATCATGTCCATGGCTCTTATGTAAACGGTACCTATGACGGAAAATGGCTCTTTGTGAATGACAAGCTCAACAACAGGGTTGCAAGAATAAGAATAGACTATATGGAGGTGGATGCCATACTGGATATCCCGAACATACAGGGTGCACACGGACTCTTTCCCCAGAGGTACCCCAGAACGGAGTGGCTCGTCCAGAACGCTGAGTTCCAGATTCCCGTGCCTAACAATGAGTCAAATGCCAAGGCATTCAATGAGCCTCAGAAATACTATGGGATGCACACCATTATTGATGCAGAAAGGATGGCTGTTGTCTGCCAGATAATGCTTGATGAGAACTGTGACCTTGCTGCCACGGATTATAAAGGAAAATACTCCATGTGTACATCCTACAATACCGAGAAGGGCGTGACCATCTCGGAGATGCTCGCTGCGGATCATGACTATCTGATCGTGTTCAACTGGGAAAGGATAAGAAAGGCGCTCAGGGCTGGTGACTACAAGATAGTAAATGGTGTGAAGGTCATTGATGGAAGAAAGGGTCATGACAAGCATGGCATCACACTGCGTATACCCGTGCCAAAGAACCCTCACGGTGTAAACATCTCCCCTGATGGCAGATATGCTGTCTGTTCAGGAAAGGTCTCACCCACCTGCACAGTGGTTGATCTTGAGCTTGTGGACAAGGCCTACGCAGGAAAGATAAAACCAGAGGAATGCATAGTTGCACAGCCCTATATCGGCCTTGGACCACTGCATACCACCTTTGATGGCCGTGGCAATGCCATAACATCCGTGTTTATTGACAGCACAAATGTAAAGTGGAATATCCAGAAGGCCATTGAGGCTGAGAAGCAGGGTGAAGAGGCAAAGAAAAAGAATCCCCATATCATTGATGTACTTGACATCCATTACCAGGTGGGACACATTATGGCCTCCATGGCAGAGACAAAGGAGGCGGAT
This sequence comes from Nitrospirota bacterium, assembly GCA_011321725.1. Lineage (GTDB taxonomy): Bacteria > Nitrospirota > Thermodesulfovibrionia > Thermodesulfovibrionales > JdFR-85 > JAADHP01. The sequence goes on from DROX01000046.1 coordinate 22,194, forward strand.
GGCAAGTGGCTTGTCTCACTGAACAAGGTCTCAAAAGACAGGTTCATAAATGTGGGGCCATTGAAACCAGAGAATGACCAGCTTGTGGACATATCAGGAGAGAAATTAAGGCTTGTTCATGATGGACCTGCCTACATTGAACCCCATGACTGTATTATTGTGAGAAGAGACATAATTGAGCCAAAGGTCAAACACCGCTATGACATGTTTGAACACCCTCTTGCTGTTACTGAAAACAAAGTGGAACGCAAGGGTAACAAGGTGATCATCAGGATGACCGCAAACGCACCTGTCTACGGCCTGCAGGAGGTAAAGCTCAAAAAAGGCGACAGGGTCACACTCATACTGACGAACCATGACGAGATAATAGACCTCTCAAACGGCTGTGCCATATCAAACTACAACATCAACTTCGTGGTTGCTCCCTTCCAGACGAAGTCTGTCACCTTCACGGCCGATAAACCAGGTGTGTTCTGGGTCTACTGTACAAACTTCTGTCATGCCCTGCACCTTGAGATGAGGATGAGGCTTATCGTTGAACCATAACAGAAATCTAAATTTACTTAAAATGGTACCGGGGAAACCATATAAAAAGGGGCGTATTCTTGATACGCCCCTTGAACCGATAAGTACAGCATACAATAAGGAGGAAAAATGAAGAGAATTGCCGTCCTGATCATTTTAGTTGCACTGTTATTGTCAGCTCCGGGCTACGGTAGCCAGTGGAAGTTCTTTGAACACAGGTATAAATACAAGCTTGGTGATGTATTAGAGGCTGACAAGTTCGTAAAAAAGGACGGCTACTGGGAAGGGTACAGGGGCAACAAGCTTGTGGGCTATGTCTTTCTCTCCAAGGACTGGACAAAAAAGCTGGTTGGATACTCAGGCAAGCACATGGAAACACTCATCGGGTTAGATCCAAATGGTGTGATCACAGGTGTAAAGCTTATATTTCATTCCGAACCAATCGTACTGATAGGCCTGAAGGATGAGAACTATCTTGAATTCCTGAAACAGTACAGGGGGAAAAACATAAAAGAAGACCTGGCAGTGGGCAAAGGAATATCCATGGATGCAATTACAGGTGCAACGGTAACGGCTGTTGTTCAGAATGCCATAATCCTTGGAAGTGCACGTAAGGTGGCAACCGCTGCGGGAATAGCCCGGTTTGCAAGGGCAAAGATGGAAAAGAAGAAAATCAGCAGAAAATACACCCCCCTCACATGGAGAGAGCTGGTGGATCTGAAGGCTATAAGGAATATCGTTGTAAGATCAGAACAGCTGGGCATCAAGGACAAAGGTGTCTATCTTGATCTGTATTTTGGCGTTTTAACACCTCCATCCATAGGCAGAAATGTCCTTGGAGACAAGCTATACAATGATACTATGAAGGCACTGAAGAAGGGCGAATCTGCCATATTCGTCTTTGCAAGGGGGAAAGGCTCCTTTATTGGCTCCGGTTTTGCCCGTGGCGGGATATTTGACAGATTTCATATCTCCCAGAACGACAAAACCTTTGTGTTCAGGGATATTGACTACAGAAAGATAACAAGGATCAGGGCAAAGGGTGCGCCCGAGATAAAGGAAGGCGGCATATTCATCGTAAGGTCCGAGGATTTTGAACAGACCCTGCCCTTTGAGTTCAACCTGATCCTGACATACAGGGTTGGATCCAAAAAGGAGTTCAAGTCCTTCAGTTCCAGATACAAAATCCCGGAGAGGTTTCTTGAGTAATCATCCTTTTTGTGGTCTTGACTGACGGAAAGATGAGCAGAGGATTTATGAAAACACCTTTTCAGAACCAGGCAATATATTCAGTACTGCTCCTGACGGTTTTCTCCCTGGCGGCATTTAATGAATCTGCAAGTGCACAGGGTATAGATGCCAGGAAACTAAAAAGGGGCAGGGAGGTCTATGAGCATTACTGTGTGGTATGCCATGGTAAGAACGGAGATGGCAAAGGACACCTCGGCCTTGTCCGCTACACCATTCAAAGGTTCCACAAACGAGGTCTCCTGTGGTATTTCCTGCCCGCGGATTTTACCCTCGGTGTCTTCAAACTCCGTTCCACGCCAACGGGCTGTCTTCCCACAGATGAGGATCTTATGAGAACGGTAACAATGGGTATTCCCAGGTCAGGGATGCCTTCACACAAGGTTCTGCCCGAGGAAGACAGACGTGCCGTTGTAGAATACATAAAGACCTTCTCGGAGAGGTGGCAGGAGGAGGAGCCCTGTGATAGCATCTCTGTCCCCAGGAGGTATGCCTGGGTCGGAAGTGACACCTCTGCTGAGAAAGGAAAAAAACTGTACATAAAACTGAAATGCTGGGAGTGCCACGGATATACAGGTGAAGGTAATGGCCCAAAGGCAGACAGACTGGTAGACGACCGGGGCAATAAGGTTATCCCCCTTGACTTTACCACAGGCCTCCTGAAAAGGGGCCTGACGCCTGAAAGCCTCTACCTGACCTTCACAACAGGGTTTGATGGTTCAGGCATGCCCTCTTATGAAGACTCCTTGCCAGATGTGCAGATGAGATGGCATCTTGTCTCCTATGTACTGAAGTTGATGGGACGGACAAAGTCCATTACAATAGGAAGTGAAGGCACCTTGCATGCCGGGGAATAATCAAGCGGAGACAGACTCATATGGATAACTTGACTCAAAATACCCTTGGTAACATCTCACAGACACCACTATGGCTTCAGGTATGGTCTCTGAAGATTGGCCATATTATTGCCTTCTCCGTCTTCCTTATACTAATAATCCTGATCATGCTATTCAAAGACAGGCTGTCCAGAAAAAAGTCTCTGCTCAGATTGATCAGATATGCGGTGCTCGGTATATCCTTTATCTATGTAGGTCTGCAGCTGAAGGCACAGCCTACCACAACCAATATCGTCATAATTATCAACTCCCTCAAGGATCTGGAGTTTCCCCTTGGGCTCTATCTGCTGGAGCCGTACATATTCTTTTCTTTCATATTCATATCACTGACCATTATTGTCTGGGGGCGGGGTGTCTTTTGTGGATGGTTGTGCCCCTACGGAGCAATGCTTGAGCTCCTGAACAAGCTCTACGACAGGATTTTACCCAAACGGAGGCTTCCCATACCGGGAAAACTCCACTGGAAGCTTGTATACCTGAAGTACATGGTTTTCCTTCTCATCCTGGGAGCTTCCTTTTACAATTTCATCCTCTCCGAATACATGACAGAGGTTGAACCCTTCAGAACCTTTGTACTGAAGCTTCACAGACAGTGGTATTTTGTATTGTATTTCCTCTTTCTCACCGGTCTTTCCGTGGTCTTCTACAGGGCCTTCTGCAGGTATCTCTGTCCCCTTGGTGCAGCGCTTGCCATACCATCACTGCTGAGAAGGATACCATTGATAAGGTTGAAAAGGCATGAACTCTGCGGTACCTGCAGGATCTGTAGCAAGGCCTGCCCCTATCAGGCAATCAGGCCAGATGGCGTGATAAGCAGCACCGAGTGTCTGGACTGTCTTGACTGCCAGATCAACTTCTGGGATGAAGACATCTGTCCTGCCCTCAAAAGGAAAAAGACGTTGAAGGAGAAAAACCACAGCGCTGCAAGACCCGCAGCGATTCTGTTACTGCTGGCTATACCCCTTTTGCTGCCATCACTGGCTACTGCAAGGACACTTGTTGTTGGCAATGGTTATAGCAGTATTTCCGATGCCCTGGAGATGGCCAGGGATGGTGACACCATAGAGGTCAGAAAGGGTGTCTATAAGGAAAGGATAAATGTAGACAAAAGGGTCTACCTTAAAGGGATTGGCAACCCTACAATAATTTCAGACAGTGGCAACCTCATTGAGGTAACAAGCCCCGGTGTGATTATAGAGGGGTTCACCCTCACCTACAGTAGCAGGGACAAGTTCAGTCTTACCTCCCAGGATACAGCTATTTATGTGAGAAAGGGAGCCAACTCGGTTGTTATAAGGAACAACAGGATTAATAAAGTACTCTTCGGCATCTGGAACTTTGAAGGCAGGGACCTGAGGATAGAGAATAACACCATAGTGGGGATAAAAGAGTTTGAGGCTGAAAAGAGGGGCAACTGCATCAACCTTACAGGTTCTCTCAGGGTCCAGATAATAAAGAACAAGCTGAGCTACTGTCGTGACGGAATATACATGGAGTTGAGTCATGATGCAGTGGTCACTGACAACGTGATAGACAATTCACGTTACTCCATCCATACCATGTGGGTGGACAGGATAACCTGTGCAAACAACACTGCTCATGACAATCTTGTGGGGTTTGCTATTATGTATACAGACTATCCAAAGATAAAAAACAACTTCGCCTACGGAAACAGGACCCATGGGCTTCTCCTGATCCAGGCGGTAAGGGGTGAGATCATCGGCAATACTGTCATTGCAAATACAAAGGGCATCTTCCTGTACAACTCTGTCTATAACAAAATACTTAACAATCTGGTTATGAACAACCAGGTAGGCATACATAGCTGGGGTGGTTCACAGGACAACTTCGTAAGCAGGAACTCCGTAATCAACAACGAGATTCAGGTAAAATTCGTGGCAAGAAAGGACCAGAAATGGGACAACAACTACTGGAGCGATTATATCGGGTGGGACATGACAGGTGACAACATAGGTGATATGCCCTACGAGTCAAACACGGTGGTTGACCACCTCTTCTGGAGATATCCCATAACCAAGATCCTTTACACAAGCCCTGCTCTTCACATCCTGTGGATGATGGAGAAACAGTTTCCCCTGCTGGAGGTGCCAAAGGTGGTTGACAATAACCCTTCCATGTTGCCCTTTCACAAGAACTGGAAGGAACTCTGGAAGAGGTACTCATCCTACAAGCCGGACAGGATATATGGTGAAATACAGAAACTGCCTCATGTACCAGGAAGAGGTGGCATCTGATGATAGAACTTAAAGACGTAAATAAAGTATACGGCAACCTGAAGGCCCTTGACTCTGTAAACCTGCATATCAGAAAGGGGGAGGTCCTTGGTCTCGTAGGCCCCAACGGTGCCGGCAAATCCACCATGTTGAAGATAATACTGGGAATTGCAAAGCCCACATCAGGCACAGTGCTTATAAACGGTAAGGTCCCCTCCGAGAAAGACTGGAGGGAATTCAAGGCCTCTGTGGGTTATATGCCCGAGAGGGTGGCCTTCTACGATAATCTGACCGGCATGGAGACGTTGAAACTCTTTGCCAGGATCAAGGGCACAAAGATTGACAGAATGATAAACATGGTCAAACGGATTCTGTCGGAGGATATCCTCAAAAGAAAGGTGGGAGGCTATTCAAAGGGAATGAGACAGAGGCTTAATCTTGCACAGGCGCTGCTCAATGACCCAGACATACTGATACTTGACGAACCAACCTCAGGGCTTGACCCTGTAGGCAGCAGGGAGTTCTATCATATCCTGAAGGATATAGAGGAAAGAAAGGAGATCACCGTGATACTGTCATCCCATATCCTGGCAGAGCTTGAGGACAAGACGGACAGGATAGCAATTATTAAAAACGGTTCTATAAAGGCTGCAGGAAGCCTGAAGGAACTCTACAGGAGGCTGAAGCTGCCCCTGAAACTGCAAATTACCATAAAGGATAAGGATGAGGTGCTTGAAGGAATGCTCAGGGGGCTTGGCGTTTCTGACATAGGGTACAGAAACGGTTACCTCATCGCAAGTGTCCCATCTGAGAATAAATTGAGGGTGCTCTCGGCCATGCTTCAGGAAAAGGAAAGGTTCCAGGATATCACCATCAAAGAACCAAACCTTGAGGAGGTATTTTTCGGTGTACACTGATGCCATGATAGCCATCGCACACAAAGAGCTTGCTGACAAGCTGAAAAGCAGGTGGGTTATAGTCATCGCCCTGGGATTTGCTGTGTTCACTGTAGTTATTGCCTACTTCGGTGGTGCAACTGCCGGGGTTACAGGTTTCAGGAGGATGGATGCCACCATCGCAAGCCTTACAAGCCTTGTAACCTACTTTATACCCATACTTGCCCTTACCCTTGGTGGAGGGATAATAGCAGATGAAAGGGACCGCGGCACCCTTGATCTGTTCCTCTCCTCTCCCCTTTCCGTGGGTGAGTTCATCGCAGGAAAGTTCTGGGGTCTCTTTTTCGCTCTCACCCTCTCCACATTAGCAGGCTTTGGCATCTCAGGTATTCTGCTGATTACCAAGCTCGGCACGGGAACACTGGGAAGTTATATTCTCTTTATCATCAACTCCATGGTCCTTGGAGTAATCTTTCTGAGCATCTCCTTCCTCATCTCTGTACTCTTTTATGAACGCTCCCGTGTTATTGCTGTCACCGTCTTCGTCTGGCTCTTCTTCACGATACTCTATGACCTTGGAGTAATCGGACTGCTTGTCACCACAAAGGGTGAGATCAGTACAGGTATCGTATCAATGCTTCTCATGCTGAATCCCGTGGACATCTACAGGACCCTGAACTTCCTGTCCATTGGAGAGTTCTCGGTCGTACTGGGGCTTGCATCGGTAGAGTTTCCATCATATATGAGACCTGTTCTGCTATGGGGAGTCAGTTTCCTGTGGATTGTTCTGCCTCTTGTGCTTAGTTATTATCTCTTTAAAAGAAGATATGTGTCTTAAAAATATAAAAGGAGGTTATTGATGATGAGACTTTTGAACTGGGTTCTGTCACTTACATTTCTTTTGCTTTTCTTCAGCCTGGCAAATGGATACGAAACAGTAGCAGTAAAAAATGGTGCCACTTTAAAGGGTACGGTTGTCTTCACGGGCACTATCCCTCCCCAAGGCAAGATATCCATTGACAGGGATGTGGATTACTGTGGAAAGGAACTGAAGACGGATAAATTCATCATCTCAGATCATAGGGTAAAGAACGTGGTGGTCTGGATAGAGGGCATAGGGAAAGGCAAGGCTGTACCCAAAAAGGATGTACCCATCATTATAAAGAAATGCAGGGTGGAACCGCTGGTTAATATCGGTTTTGTTGGTGGAAATTTTCTCCTGAGAAATGACGACGATATACTCCACACCCTTCAGCTTAAACTCTGGCTTGAGTATCAGCGTCATGTCTCAGCAAGGCCCTTAAAATACGGAGCCACAATCTATAATGTGGCCCTTCCGGTGAAAGGGCTTGAGGTCAGGAAACCCATAAAGAGATACCACAGGTTCTCAAAGGACACGGGGGTCATTAGGATAACGTCAAACACCCATACCTGGATCAGGGGATATATATTTGTATTTGATCACCCCTATGCAGCTGTTACGGACGAGAAAGGCACATTTGTAATAACTGACCTTCCACCTGGTGAATATACACTCAAGATATGGCATGAAGGTTTCGGACTCAAAGAAAAGAGGATATCCGTCAAGCCTGGTGAGACAAAGGAGATAGAGATTGATCTCAAGGATCTGAAAAAGGCTGAAACAGCTGCCAGCCCTTCTGTCAGGTTCCTTGCCACAAGGTATGACTTCGGTACCATCAAGAAGGGTGAGTCGGTAACACATGAATTTGCACTTCTCAACAAAGGAAAGGGAACACTCAGGATAGTGGAGCTGATACCGGCATGAAGGGCATGTACGAGCGCATCTGCCAGTTCGGCAGAGATACCACCTGGCGGAAAGGCAATGGTGAAGGTAACATACGATTCAGGTAGTGACCCTGTTCTGCGGACTGGTGAGCGGGTCTTCAAGAGCGTTGAGGTATGGACAAATGACCCAAAAAAGAGGATGGTCCTCCTAAGCCTTCAGGGCGTAGTAGTTGCAGCAGGGATACCCAGGATCGTGTTTCCTGAAACAACCTTTGATTTTGGCAGTGTTAGAGAAGGTGAGAAGATAAGGCATCGTTTTTACTTCAGGAACAATGGCACAGATGTCCTGCGAATAGGTGGCGTTGTGCCTTCCTGAAAGAGGGCCACGACAGCCTCTGTCAGTTCGGCAGAGATAAAGCCAGGCGGTGAAGGATACATAGAGGTGACAGTGGATACCACCGGCTCGTCGGGAAGGATCAGCAAGGCCTTTGAGATTACAACCAATGACCCTGAGAATGAATCAATAATACTAACTGTTTTTGGAGAGGTAAAGTAAGAAAAGAATGGAGGTCACTGATAGAGATGATTAACAGAAGAGAATTTCTTGAACTCCTATTGCTCACCTCGGGATATACACTTCTGGGAAGCAGGCTTTCCCTTGCCTCACCGATCCAGGATATTGAGGTAAGCGAGGTGGATCTAAATATCACCTATGTAACAGAGATACTGAAGCCACCTAAGAGAAGCAATGTGGACATATGGATACCTGTACCGCAGACTGACCAGGAACAGGAGATCACGGGACTGAAGGTGGAGTCACCACTGCCCTACAGGTTCACCACAGAACCGGTATGGAAAAACAGGATGGTCTATATAAATACAGAAAGACTAAACCCCGGCGACAGGATCTTGATGCATTACAGGATAAAAAGAAAGGCCACAGGTGTAATTGTGGACAGACAAAGAGACCCTTCACGTTATCTTGAACCCTCGGAATGGGAAAAATGGGATGAAAAGATATCAGCATTTGTAGACAAGCTTACCGCCGGCGATGACAATCCGGTAGAGATTGCCAGAAAGGTCTATAATGCCCTCATTGAAAGGCTCAGGTATATACACGAGGTCTGCGGCAGGGGTGTGAGTACCATCACCTTTGAAGAGAAGGTGGGCAGGTGTGATGAATACCATGCGCTCTTCAGAAGCATGATGATGTACAGAAAGATCCCCGTAAGCTGGGAGCAGGGGATGGCCCTGCCCTACCCCTCTGAGCTGAAAAAGGAGGGCCAGTTTGAGGCTGATTGTATAAATGCCCACAGCTGGGTCAGGTTCTATATTGGTGACGGCAGGTGGTTCCCTGTTGATGTCTCCGAGGCAGACAGAAGACCGGCACTGAAGGAGTTCTATTTCGGAAGACTCCTTCCCGACAGGATCAAGCTATCAAACGGAAGAGGGTTTACCCTTGCTCCGCCACAGAGAGGGATAATAAACACCTTTGCCTACACATATATTGAGGCAGGTGGGATACCTGCAATATATGGTCATAATTACCGTAACAGGATCCACTACAAACTTATTGATATGAGAAGGGAGAAACAATGAAAGCACTGGAGAGACACATATTGTTTTCCCTCTGTTCCTTCCTGTTTCTTTATCTACTCCTCTCTGCATCTGTTGCCTTCTCTGGAGAGGGTGTGAAGGTAGGAGAGCCGGTGCCCACCTTTGTCCTTATTGACGACAAGGGCAAACCAAGGGATTTCGGCGAGCTCATTGACAGACCCACCATCATATACTTTACCCACAACTCCTGCTGGTACTGTGAACAGATAATACATGAACTGAAGAGGGCAGAGGCAAAATTCGGAAAGAAAAACCTCAGGATAATAGGCATCAATGTCATGGCAACCGACGAGGAGCTTGTCAAGGCATACAAGGAAGAGCTTGACTTCACCTTTCCCATGTTCGCAGGCAACAGGGAGGATGTGCTCAGGACATACAGGATAAACTATGTTCCTGTACTGGTATTTATTGATGCAAAGAGAATAGTAAGAAAGGTGGTGGGGCACTACATACATGAACCTGAACTCTTCAAGACAATAAGGGAAATCAGCAAATAGGAAGGTTATGCACTTAAACGGGGCATGCTGTCCCGTGAAAAAACATTTACTAAGGAGGTACATATGAAAAGGATAGCCTTGATCACGTTGGCTCTGCTATTTTCACTGGTCAACCTCTCACATGCAGCCAGATACAAGGTTGTGGAGGTGAAAAACGGCGGAACCATCAAAGGAAAGGTCAAAACCGCGGTCTCGGTAAAGGACCCCACAATACCAATCAATATCTCTCCAAAGGAAAAACCTGAGGATGCAAAAAAGATCAGGGAGGTCTGCGGAACAAGCCAGAAGGCAAACATGTATCTTGTTTCCCCTGCTGGAGAGGTGAAGAATGTCTTTGTTATAGTGTTAGGGGTTAAACAGGGAAAGGCTGCTCCAAAAAAGGACCTTGTTATTGACAACACTAAATGTGCCTTTGACCCCCTTGTAGGGATCGCCTATGTGAAGTCAAAGTATGTGATTAAGAACAGCGACCCCATACTCCATAATACATCCCTTGGCAAGATAGTAAGAAAGGGCGTAAGAAGGACGGTCTATAATCTTGCCCTACCTCACAAGGGCCAGATAATAAAGAAAAAGAACAGGGTATCAGGGCTGATTGATGTCAAGTGTGATGCCCACTCATGGATGAGGGCCTATGTATACTCCTCCAAACATCCCTATGTGGCAATAACAGACGAAAAAGGCAACTTTGAGATAAAGGACCTCCCACCTGGCAAATACAAGGTCAAATTCTGGCACGAGGGCTTCCAGGAAGTGGTTAAGGAGATAGAGGTAAAGCCAGGTGTGAATACCCTGAACGTGACATTTACAAAGACAAGAAAACCTGCCTTTATGAGTCGTCTGTAAGGTAGGATGCCGCCTCCCCTTGAACTGTCCGGTAAAGGGGAGGCCCTTCTGCCTGCAGGGAAACCATGGAAAGGTCTACTATGGTGAAACCATACATCCTGGTATATACATTGCTGCTGATCTTTCTTTCAGGTTGTTCAAGTAAAGAAGTGGCCAAACCGCCACCTGTGGAATTGAACAGGAAGGACAGTTGCAGGATCTGTGGCATGATAATCGTTGATTTCCCGGGTCCAAAGGCACAGATACACTACAGGGATGGAAGAATTGACAAGTTCTGTAGTGTCTATGAGATGTTGACCTACTACACTCAACCGGACAGACCAGGAGGAATCCTGGCCATATATGTTAACGACATGTCAGAGGCTGATTGGAAAAAACCCGTTGACCACTGGATTGATGCTGAGACAGCCTTTTATGTCTATGACCCTGATATATCTGGAGCAATGGGCACAGAGATCGTCCCCTTTCGGGACAGGATATCTGCGGAGAGATTCATGAAGAAACACGGTGGAAGGATTGTACGATTCAAGGAGATAACGCCAGAGATGCTGGAGCCCAGGCTATGAAAAGAATCTTTATTGCACTAATAGTCCTGAATACCCTTGCTGTGCTTGTCCTTGCACTTGATTCAATTACCGGGAGAGACTACTCAAGGGTGGCGGAATTCCAGAGACTCACTGCAGGGTTTGGTCTTGGTGCGTCAGTCAATCCCAGATGGGGATTCAACACCTTTGACCCCAGGATTGACATAGTTGAGGAGACCAACCTCTATCCCATTGCAGGTGGCTATATATATTCCCCTTCAAGAGGCCTGACCGTCAGTGAATTCAGCGAGACTTTTTAGTATAATAGCCTTTATATTTACTGTACTCCTTATCTCCTGCACAGACAGGCAGGGCAATGGCCCGTTTGAACATCCCTTCAAAAATCCACCCTCCTTCACCAACCATAAAAGGTGTGATAACTGCGGGATGGACAGGAACAGGTTCGCAAGGACACGCTATGTCTTTGACTCAGGGAAGGGAAGGTTTTACACCTGCTCAATCGCCTGTCTGGTAATACTCAGTGAGAAGATGCATCTCACACCGAAGAATGTCAGGGTGGCAGAGTACATCAACCCCTCTAACATGATAGATGCCCTTAAGGCGGTCTATGTGATTGGCTCAAAGGCGCGAGGAACAATGACCAGGACAAGCAAGATAGCCTTCTCCTCAAAGAAACAGGCGGAAAGGTTTGTCTCAAAATATGGAGGCAGGCTTGCTACATTTGCTGAGGCGCTCCAGGAAACACGTCAGGAGATACTCAAGGAGATACAAAGATGAAGACACTGGCAATCCTCTCCGTCTCTGCCGGGAATCTCTTAAGGCACAAGCTGAGAACAGCCGTGGTGATACTATGTCTTGTGGTTATCATCACTCCCTTTGTGTCAGCCATGGCACTGCTTGAGGGGATAAAGAAGGAGGCCCTCATCTCTGTTAAGGAAGGCGCTGATCTCTATGTAACAATGGACATGTACGGAAGAAACGGAATGATTCCTATTGAGGTGGCTGACGAGATTAGAAAGATTGAGGGCGTCCAGAAGGTAATACCAAGAGTTATCAGCAGGATATACACAGAGGGCAGACTCGCTGTCCTGCTTGGCATCCCCCTTGATGAGATAGAAAAGACCGTCAGGATAGTGGAAGGTAAGCTGCCTGATGAGGGTGAGATCGTCATCGGCAGGGCACTTGCCAGGGAACTCGGTCTCAAGGTTGGAAGTTTCCTCAGCCTTGGTGTACGGGTGACCGCCATAATAGACCACAGGCCTTACATAATGAAAAAGGTCTTCACCATCTCAGGCATTTTTGAGCCTGACACCTCAATATGGAGTTCAGACCTCATCCTCACCGGCATTGACGATGCCATTGCAATCTATGAGATGGAAGACTTTGTCTCAGATATAGCTGTATATGCCGATCCATCAAAGTTGCTGGATATAATAGATACCATACAGCAGATGAACGCATACTTCAGGATACAGTCAAAGTCCATTGCTGAAAAGTATATAAAGAGGGGGTTCAACCGGAAGGGTGGGATATTTGTCATACTCTACACCTTTGCCTTCATCCTTGCAATACCAGTGATGCTTACCGTTTCGGGCACAGGGCTTACAGAGAGGAAAAAGGAGGTAGCCATACTCAAAGCAACAGGCTGGCAGACTGATGAGGTCTTACAGATGACATTCCTTGAGAATTCCATCATAGCACTGATTAGCGCACCCGTGTCGGTTCTGATATCCTTTGTCTGGCTGAAGCTCTTCAACGGTGCATTCATTGCCCAGATTTTCATTGCTGAGATCCAGGGCATTGCGCCTTTTACCATACCTGCGCAATTTACCTTTGCTACATTCTTTATGACCATCTTTTTCTCACTCCTTTTCACACTTGTTGGCAGCATCTACACAACATGGAGGACAGCCATAACCCCGCCAGCAGAGGTGCTGAGATGAGCGTGGTGATAAGATGCGAAGGCCTCCACAAGATCTATCGCCTTGGAAGGGGTAACGAGGTGGTGGCCCTTGCGGGCGTAACCCTTTCAATACGCAGGGGGACAACCGTTCTGATAACCGGCCCATCTGGCTCTGGCAAGACAACCCTTTTAAGCATAATGGGAACACTTGAAAGACCTACAAAAGGCAGGGTTATTATCAATGACAAGACGGTCAACGAACTCTCAGAGGCCGCACTTGCAAGGTTCAGGCGGGATACAGTGGGTTTTCTCTTCCAGGACTACAACCTCATCCCCAGGCTCCCTGCCTGGGAGAATGTCTCGTATCCGCTTATCCCCCTGGGTGTTAGAACATCAGAGAGAAAGAGGAGGGCACTGGAACTGCTTGAGATGCTCGGACTTTCCGAAAGATACACACATACGCCTGAACAACTCAGTGGAGGCGAGCGTCAGCGTCTTTCCCTTGCCAGGGCGCTTATAAACAACCCCGAGATACTCCTCCTTGACGAGCCTACCTCCAATATTGATCATAAAACAGCAGAAAGAATACTTCAACTGCTCAGGAAACTCAGACAGGGGGGCAAGAGCATTATCATATCATCCCATGACGGACATATCCTTACAGAGGCGGACCAGACTTTTCAGATTGCCGAAGGCAGGTTGGTTGAATGATTCTTAATGCCTACTCCATCCTTTATCTCTTCAGCACAATTATCATAGGGGGGCTCTCGTTACTTCTTGTTGGCACAAGTCTGAGGGCATATCTCTCGTTGAGAAAAAGGGACAATATCCCCGAACATCTGCAGGAAAGGGGATCACTACTGCTGCACATTGCCCATGTAATCCTGTTGGCAGAGGCCCTCACCCTACCCCTCTTTTACCTGACACTTCAGTCCTTTGTGCCTTACATCCAGGGAGCCATGTGCATATTCGGTGTTACCCAGGCCCAGGGAACACTGTCAGGAATTGTACAGGTTCTGAAGGTCTTTCTTTTTTTCCTTATCGGATGGTGGTTACTCCTTGACAGGCTGGACAACAAAACCGAGCATGCCCCCCTTTCCAGGAAGAAGACCCTGTTTCTTTTTCTTGTAAGCACCTTCATTGTACTTGACAGTGCACTGCAGGTTTACTATATCATGGGATTTAATGTTGAGGTGGATGTGGCCTGCTGCACCACTGTGTTTGATCTTGGCCAGCGGAAGACATCCATCATCTCCTCATCTCTGCTGGGTGAGAGTTATAAATCAGGGCTGATTACACTGTACTATGCAGGAAACCTCTTCCTGATCCTGTTACTCTGGTTCCTGTACAGAAAGAGACCTGGCACAAGGGGTGTGGCTGTGCTGCTCCTGTGTACCACCCTTCTGTCTGTTGTAAATGCCGTCGTCACCGTGACAGCCTACTTTGAGATAATAGCCCCTGCGGTTATGAACATACCTGAACACCACTGTATATACTGTATGTGGCAGTATTCGCCTCTCAGTGTTCTCTTTACATTTCTCTTTCTGATGGGGACATTCACACCTCCATGGGCACTCTTGCTATACATAACGGGAAGACATAGGGAAACGAATCAGCATCTGCCATACTTTATAAAGCGGCTGACCCTTTCCGGTATTGTATTCATAGCTACCGCCCTTGTCCTTCAGACCCTCTCAATGTAACTAAAGTTACTGAACGTCCCGGAGCCTTTAATATAATCTAATAAATGAAAGCCCTTTGGGGGAAGATACTCCTCTGCTTGAACGACGGCAAGCTCTCTCATAAAAACCCTGTATGGACATGCATCCTGGTAATAACCTCATAATGGGATCACCCACTCAGTGCCTGTAGCGGTATACCGCCCTTGCTGAAGTACATCCTGACAATCCCGTCCATGCAAGGAAGGGCTTGTCAAGATGATTGAAGCCCGGGCATGCGATAGAGAGGTAAGGGACAGGCCCCATGAAGAAGATAAAAAATGGCTCTTTTCTGAAGAGTCTCAGGTTTAAACTCTTCCTTATCCTGATTTCGGGGATCACATTAAGTGTACTCTTTTTACTCTGTATGGAGGTGACATATTCTGGAAAGGAGCTCAGGGCCGATCTTCGGGAAAAGCTCACAGGTGCTGCCTTTATAATCAATACCATACTTGAAAATACCATGGCGCAGGGAAGAAAAGACGAGGTCATAAGGAACCTGAGACATCTTACAGAGGTAAGCCCTGTAATAAAGGAGATAAGACTTCTTGACAGCAACAAGAAGGTAAAATTTGAAACAGGCAAGATCATGTACAATCAGAAAAATATAGAAAGACTGTTCTATCCCATCACAGCCAGACCCATATGCTACAGATGTCACGGACAGAGACACCTTATCGGCTTCCTTGAGGTAGGCTTTGACATAACAAAAGAAAAGAAGCGGCTATCCACCAAACTAAAGAGGTATTTCGTGAGTTACTGGACCCTACTGGTGATCCTCATATCCTTTGTATTTATAATCCTTGAGAGGGGTATTTTCAGGCGGCTTGATGAGGTAGGTAAGGCCATGGAGGCTGTTGCAGCAGGGGATTTCAGAAAACAGCTATCCACAAAAAAGGGGGACGAGATTGCAAGGATAGCACAGACATTCAACAGGATGTCCCAGAATATCTACGAGATTAACACCAGACTACAGATGTTTTCTACATTCACCTTCCTGGTATCCCAGCAGAAGACCGAGGATGATGTTATCAACCTCACAGTTGACTACATGAAAAACATATTCCCATCCCACTATACAGAACTGGCAATCAGGAGGGCAGAAAAGGAGATCGTGGAAAAGACCCCCGGACGCAATATAGGGCAGACCGAATACAGGGAGCCTATCGTGATAAACAATAAAGAGACGGGAAACATCAGATTGTTCAGCGACAGGGAGTTAACGGACAATGAATTATCAATCCTGAAACTTCTGACAGCAGTTGTTTCAAGGGCAATAGAGAGGATCAGGGATTATGAACAGGTTACAGAGCTCCAGGAAAACCTCCTTCACCTTGAACGTCTTTCCACAGCAGGTGTGATGCTGGGAAGCATCCTGCATGAGGTCAACAATCCCTTGAGTGGTGTTGTAGGGTTTTCCGAACTGCTTCTCTATGAGGAACATGACAGGGAGACAGTGAAGAAGTACGCCGGCAAGATCCTTGAGTCTGCAACAAGGATCAGCAGGACAATTGACGACATGCTTAAGTTTCTGAGAAAGGGTGGACAGGAAGAGATGGTCACCATGGATCTAAACGATATAGTAAAGGCGGTTCTTAAACTGAAGGAATACGAGCTGAGAAAAAAGAACATACAGGTTATAACCTCTCTTTCCGAAGATCCAGTACTTGCCCGTGTCATCCCAAACCAGATTGAACAGGCGCTATTGAACATTATCAACAATGCCGAGTATGCCATGTTCAAGGCCCACTCAAAGGGAAAGCTACATATACAGACAAGACAGCTCAACCGTTATGCCGAGATCGTAATCAGCGACAACGGCCCTGGAATGACAGAAGATGTTGTCAGGAATATTTTCAATTTCTTTTTCACAACAAAACCACCTGGAGAGGGAACAGGGCTTGGAATGTCCATCGTGAAAAGGATAATAGATAGCCATAATGGTGAGATAAAGGTAGAAAGCAGGGTTGGTCAGGGAACCACCTTTTTCATATCCCTGCCTGTAGCTGCAAATAAGAAGGAATAGTGAACTCCGACCAGAGGTGGGCCATTCTGGCATTCTTCATAAGAAGTCATCAGTTAGCAGTTTTTATCCTGTATTTTTTACGAGATAGCCAGCATCGGTCTTGAGGGGCCTGGGACTGATGTAATATGATTTACATCATAGAAAATACTGGCAAGGTATATTAAAATTGATTTAAACCAAATTGTATGCAGGGATGCTTCCCGGAAGAGAGGTAGAAGTTTTTGGATGATATTGCAGGGATAATTGAAGGAAGGATTCCAGAGAGGGTCACACTGAGGGTGCGTTCCCTAACACCCTACACATCTGAATTTACCTCCGAGCAGATAGATCTACTTGCAGACATTGCTGAGAAATACGGAGCAGGATATGTTCATGTTACCCCAAGACAGACCGTTGAGATTCCCCATGTAGAAAGGTCATATATCAATGAGATTGTCAAAAGACTCCATGAGATGGGGCTCTCGCCTGGTTCAACGGACAGGTATCTAAGGAACGTTATCGCCTGTTCAAGATGGTGCCTGTTTAATGCCTATCCCATGACAGGCATCGCTGAGGTGCTTAACAGGGAGTTTGCAGACAGGAAGTTTCCCGGGAAGGTGGATATATCCCTGTCAGGCTGCGATTTTTCCTGCGTAAGGTCAAGGACATCCGATATTGGCGTGATTGCAAGGGCGGATGTAGAGATTACCGACAGAAAGTGCAAGAAATGTTCGCTCTGCATAAAAGAACCACTTGGATGTCAGGTTGATGCCATAGAGATTACGGACTATGGGGTTGAAATAGACAGGCAGAGATGTATCAGGTGTGGATTCTGTACAAACGTATGCAGACCTGGATCACTGGTGGTACGTTCAAGAGGATTTGACATATACCTTGGCGGAAGGGGCGGTCTGAAACCAAGAGAGGCAACCTATGCAGGCTCTGTCAACGGAGAGGACCAACTCATAGATGCCATAAAAAGGATATTAGATATATACATGGAAAATGCCATGGAAGGAGAGCGTCTCTCTGACCTGATTGAAAGACAGGGGGATGCTATCCTGGAGGTGTGTAAATGACACAAGAACAAGACAGGGGGTTCAGCCTTGAGATGCCCTCTGTGGGTATCATCAAAGGTGTACTTGCAAAGGATATTGAGGTGGTTGGTGATAAGGTGGTGAACCTGAGAACCTGTGCACGTCCATATAGGAACATCTACAGCGCTGCACAGCTAAGGACGATAAAGAAGATCTCCGAAGAATACGGCTCTGGCAAGGTTCATCTCAGCCCCAGACATAACCTTGAGATCCCAGAGATTAAACAGAAAGAGCTGGACAGGGCACTACATGAACTCTATATCGCGGGTCTCTTTCCCGGCGGTGCAGGTACATCTGTAAGGAACATCTTTACCTGTCCCGACTGGTGTGACAGGGCGATAAGACCGGTTCAGGAACTTGGACTGATGGTAAGCCACAATTTCGGTGACAGGGATATGCCCAACAAAGTAACAATCTCCTTTGCTGGTTGTATGAATGGTTGTTCAAGACCTGAGAACACAGATATCGGCGTAGTGGCAATCGTTGAAGTAGGTGTGGACAACAGGAAATGCAGCGATAACTGTAATCTCTGTATAGAGGCATGTCCTTTTGATGCAATCAAGAAAAACGGCACTGGTGTAATGATTACAGAGACATGCCAGTACTGTGGCAGATGTATAAATGTATGCAGGGATGATGTACTTAAGGCCACCAGAACGGGTTTCAAGGTACTGATCGGTGGGAAAGAAGGCTCAACGGTCAGGTATGGCAGTGAGTACAAAAGATGGGTAGAAGACTTTGAGGTCCTTGAGATCATAGACCTTGTGCTCAGAAGGTATACAGAACTCGCAAGGTTGAGGCCCAGGAGCAGCAGGAAAAAGGAACGTCTCTCAGAGGTGATTGAAAGGATGGGCTTCAAGAGTTTTATCGGTGAATAATCTTCTACCACCACCGCCACAGGGAAATCACAAATATAATCAGAAATACAAAGACAAGGTTCATATAGGCGAAGAAATAGAAGACCCTCTCATGGAGCGGTCTCTTCACTTCCTCGTGGCTTTCAAGCAGTCTGCCTATCTCTGGCATCTCAAGGATCTTGTCCTCCCCATGTGGTGCCTGTTTCATGGCATCTGTAAGATCAAACCCGGCAAGGTGCTTTCTCATATGGGCACCACCCTTCCAGAGACGGCTACCTGTAACATCATAGATCCTTCCATTATAGGCAACATAGGCAGGCCTGTCCTCCTTGCCGTCAAACTGTGATAGCTCCTCTACGGTTAGATCCTGTTTATGTTCCCTGATTGCCTCCATCTTCTTTTTCTTCAGCTTCGGTCCTATAATAAATGTCACAATAGCCGCAGAGGTTACCATTATCAGAAAGAGTATTATCTTTATGGTAAGAAGTATTCCAAAGCGTGTATGAAAGAGCATCTTGAATGAAGGAACCCTTGCTATGGTCAGAAGTGTACCTGTTACTGCCATCACAGCCATTGAACCCCATCCAAGGAGGAGTTCACCTCTTGGAAGTCCCCTTGCTGCATAGGCTGGCTTCAGAAGCAGATGAACATAAAGGATGGCTCCAAACCAGACCACCGCTGTCATCATGTGAAGATAGCCGATTATCAGCCTCACAACATGTTGTGTTCCTGTAAGTGGCCTGTAAAGTCCCTTTATCCTGAGGTCATCCCTGAATGCCTTGCCTTCCTTTGTAAGGGGACCTCCCCCCGAGGGGTCAATATGGCAGAAGCCGCAGGACTTGCCCGTCTGACGGGCATACTCTACTGTGGCAAGGCTCTTTATTGGATAAAGAATTGGATAAAGAACTACAAATAGTAATATAAAAATATAAAGCCTTTTCATTTTTTTATATTATAAAGATTAAAGAATTGCAGGTCAATGATTTTCATACCCCCGATTGATTCCTCGGGGCATGTTTGGCTGGAGAATCCATTTTATTAACATAGATTGTCGGGTCAGGCCTCTGGTCAAAGTCTGTCCTCAACTTGATTGGAGACCTGGACAGGTCCGACAATGACGGTCTCCTATCTTGTCATTACCCGGCTTGACCGGGTAATCCATTTTTCTTTGAAAGACCATAGATTGCCGTGTCGGAGCACGGCAATGACAAGGTTGTGGGTGTTGTGGATTACCCTGTCAGGCACAACAATGACAGATTTGTTCTGCACGAGTGGTTCCTGCCTTGAACCTCTGTGCTTTCTTCACACCTCTGCCCATTCACCCATTTACCCATCCACTCATAAACTCATCCACCCATCCACCCATTAACTCATAACCATAACAATCCTTTACTGCGGAGGCTATCACCACCGTAGAGATAAATGTTACCTCTTTATATCTCAACACTCTGTCCGGCAAACATTGAAAATAATAGTAATGGCAAGGGGCACTGATTTTTCGTCTCATTCTCGGCAGACCTCCTGTCTGCCTCCGAGGTAATTTTGCGCGGCTGCCCTCACGGCAGCCACTATGGCAAAATTAAATCCGCTCAAAATCAATACCCCTTGCCCTATATATTGTGTCTGGTGAATTTTTACCGGATACTATTGATATCTCAGGCTGAAAAGGGATTAAAACGACTCAAAGGGGAAAATGTGGAAATAAAAGAGAAGGTTACCCGAGAAGAGGACTTGAAGCAATCTTTGATATGGGGAGGCATATTATTAAAAAAACAGGGAAATCTCAGGGGGTCAGGGCTTTGCCCTGACCCCCTGATTTTCTTAAGTGTCGCCTGATATGTAAATCTTAACCTCTAACCTTCTGTAAAAGCTCAAGTAACCTCTTATCACCTTCTAAGTCACCTAGGCAGGTGGCGATTATACCATCCACGACACCTTCCAGTTTTTCAGCAAATTCCACGGCATTTTCCATGATTGCGGTGGAGGTCCAGCCGATTCTTTCAAGGATCTTCTTATTCTTTGGTGTCTCCACCACAAAATAGGGAAAGATGGACTTTCCTAAATCCTTACATGCAGAGGCAACCTCTTTTAATTTTGGCAGAGACTGTTCATCTAACCTCAGGAAAAAGCAGAAATCCCAGGGTTCCTTAATGCGGGCAATAGCATCTTCAGCAGGTCTGCGGGCAGTTACAAGGCAGCCCAGTTTCAGGTCATTCACCTTTGCAACCTCTCTCAGGAAGTCCCTTACATTTTCAGCAGGTCCTGTGGAACGACGATAGTTTTCAAACTGCTCCTCGTCTGTAAGGAGTTCGCAACTTCCGTCTCTGTTGGTCTTAATGGCATGGCCATATCTTGGTGCATCTCCTGGATCAGGGATCATACCGTCTATCCCCACTGCCTCGCAGGCCTTTGCTGCAGCGGCAACTTCAACCGGGCCTTTATAGTTTGTAATAAGCATTGGGTAGGATAACTTTTCTGGATACTTTGTCTTAAGTGTACAGGCCACTGCTGCGGCAGATGGTGCAGGTATCCCGCTGGCACTGTCCGTGATATTCCAGCCATCCAGCATGTCTTTGATCTCCTCTGCTAAATCAAGAAAATTCTTTTTCGGGATAAACTCATACAATACCTTCATAAACAATTCTCCTTTTTTGATGTAGTTTTTAAAAGTAACTATCTCTGAGCAATCAATAAAGAAAATGAACTCTGTAATAAAATTTAATTTGAAAAATATTCTATCACCAAGTTTTTAAATTTGTCAAACAAAAATAAAAAACTGTTCCTTTTACTCCATTTTTTAACAATACTCACGGTTTCTCCGTTGTCCTGAACTGATGAAAGGCATCGGCTGGTTGAGTCTTCTGAAGTTTCCCTGAGGAACTGCCGCCGAATTTAAAACTGAATAATCCCTCCTCTACTCCAAGCTCCTCACGGCAGGCTGTAATGCACTCTCCGC
>DROX01000047.1 GCA_011321725.1 Nitrospirota bacterium
ATCTGCTTCTTGAAAAGGGGAATCACACTTCCATTGCTTCCTATAACATTGCCAAACCGTACAGAAATAAACCTGGTCTTGTTGTAGTTGTTTAAAGACTGGACTATCAGTTCAGCTATTCTTTTAGTGGTACCCATGACATTGGCTGGCTTGACAGCCTTGTCAGTTGATATGAGTACGAATTTTTCAACATCGTATTCCACTGCACATTCTGCCACGTTCCTGGTGCCTATGATGTTGTTTTTAACAGCTTCAAAGGGTTCCCTCTCCATCATGGGGACATGTTTGTACGCTGCAGCATGATAGATGAGATCAATCTTATAGCAACTGAAGAGATCCTGAAGTTTTTCTCTGTCCAGGATGTCGCCAAGAACAGGTAGTATCTCTATTTTGGGATATTCTCTCTTTAATTTCATTTCTATATTATAGAGGCTGCATTCGTGGCGTTCATACATGATCAACATCCTGGGCTTGAATTCGGCAATCTGTTTGCAGAGTTCCGATCCAATTGAACCGCCTGCACCTGTTACCACAACGGTCTTGTTTCTGATCTCCTGCTCCAGTAGCCTGAAGTCTGATTCACGCTTGAAGGTGGTAATACGCCTGCCCAGCAATTCGTCAAAAGACACGTTCTGTCCATTATAGGACAGCAGATCGCCTGAGAGGAGTTTTCTGAGTGTTGGAAGAACCTTTATCTCCACATTTTCTTTCATTGCAATATTCTTGATTCTCATTATCTTTTTGTAAGGTGCGGAGGGAATTGCGATGATCACCTCATCAACATCGTACTCTTTGATTAATGCCGGAATATCCTCGCTGCTGCCTCTCACAGGTATACCCTGTATCATCATTCCCTTCTTTCCAGGATCATCATCCACGAATCCAACCACCTGGATGCCCAGGTCTGAAGATGCCTTTATCTCGTTCAAGGTCAATATGCCTGCCCTACCGGCACCCACAATAAGTGCATTCTTGCTTTTCTTCGGGAACCCACTTCTCCTGTTTTCCCTGATATAACGTATTGTGTACTTGGTGCCCCCGATGAGGGTCATGTTCAGGAGCATCTCAATTAACAAGACCGACCGTGGATAACCCTCCAGCCGGAATATAAACACCATCATCGCAATGAATACAGCCGAGCCGGTAACAGCAGCCTTCATTATATCCATAAGGTCGCTCATTCCGGGATAGAGCCACGAGTTGGAAGAGATTTTGAAGATGAAATAGCCGATGAATCTTGCAACTATCAGGAAGGGCAGGGTGGTGAGAAAGATCTTGATCTGGTCATCGGGAATCTTGAAGTCAAACCTTACAAGAAAAGCAAGATAATAGCCGAATACAATTGAGAAGAGTTCAAAGATGGTTATATAGAGGGTCCTGTGTTTAGCTAATAGTTTCCTCCAGCCACCATTTTTAAACATGGCACTCCTGGGCTCTCTAACAATCTCCTTTTTGATCGTATTTGTATCCATAACCGTATACAAGAATAAGCAAAAGAGATGCCATTTAATTAAACGCTGTAATATCAACAAGTTTAAAAAGCGGGGCTTATTTTGTGGATATTTTCTGTGAGATTTTGTATCTCTTGGATACAAATATTAGCTCATGTAACCAAGAAGATACATCTATCGCCTCCATCCGTTACACATCTACCACTCACTTACTGTTCGCTGACCTTCCTGTCAACCTGAACCATGACTATCCCACCGCTCCCAGCTCACTGCTCACTGCTCACAGCTACTGATCTTTATGGTGTCATTCTGAACCATGTGCTGAACTTGATTCAGTATCGCTTCAGAATCTATAGACAAGATGCCGAAATAAATTCGGCATGACAATCTCACTGCTCACCGCTCACTGCTTACTGCTCACTGTTTTTCACCCATTCACCCATCCACTCATTTACCCATTCACTCATATACCCATCCACCCATCCACCCATTCACTCATATACTCATCAACTCATCCACCCGCAATTATCTCCTTCAATGTTTCAACAACATATGCAATCTGTTCCTCTGTGAGATTATTATAAAAGGGCAGGGCAATGGTTCTACTGGAAACACTTTCAGTTACTGGAAAATCACCCTCTTTATACCCAAAGGCACCTCTGTAGAAGGGTTGTAGATGAATGGGAGGGAAATACTTGTTGCAACCTATGCCCCTTTCCCTTAATCCCTCAAGTATCCTGTCACGATCCTCTCGGTTGAAGTCTTCCTTTAATCTTATTACATACACAAACCAGCTTATCCTGAAGTCATCGGGATAATCAGGAATAATAACCTCTTCAACATCCTTGAGCAGTTCATTATAGGTCTGTGCTACTTTCTCCCGTTTTCTCAGGATCTCTTCTATCCTTTCAAGCTGTGCCAGTCCAAGTGCACAATTTATGTCACTTATACGGTAGTTATAGCCAAGGCGTTCATGCATCAGCCAACCGCCATCTTCACCCCTTCCCTGATTCCTCAGGCTTTTGCACAGGGAATAAATCTCTTTTCTGTCTGTAACAAGCATACCGCCTTCACCTGTAGTCATCTGCTTGTTTGGATAGAAGGCAAAAACAGCCACATCACCAAAGGTGCCTGCCTTTCTGCCTCTGTACTCTGCACCGATAGCCTCACAGGCATCCTCAATCACATACATGCCATATCTTTCTGCAATCTCTCTTATGTCATCCATTTCACAGGGACAGCCGAAGACATGTACCGGGAGAATAGCCTTTGGTACCTTTGAGTTCCTTTTCTTTATGCAATCCTCTATCTGCTGAGGATCAATATTGAGTGTATGTGGGTCAATATCAACGAACACAGGTATTGCTCCTTCAAAGAGGATACAGTTTGAAGAGGCGATGAAGCTGAAAGGTGTTGTGATTACACTATCGCCAGGGCCGATATCCAGGGATTTTACTGCAAGATGAAGTCCGCTTGTGCCACTGTTCAGAGCAACGGCATATTTCAAACCCATATATTCGGCAAAGGCCCTCTCAAATCGCTCAAGCATTGGCCCCAGGCTGAGGTTTGGTGTGCTCAGCACTGACAGCACGTATTCCTTCTCAAGATCTGTTATATCCGGATTTGACAGGGGGATTTTTATCATTGTCAATCACCTCTATTAGTTTTAGTTAATGAGTAAATGGGTGAATGAGTTGATGGGTGAAAAACAGTAAACAGGGAGCAGGGAGCAGTGGGAAAGCAATAATTAATTATTTCCACTTACGAAGTGGAAGCTTCGCCAGAGAAGCACACCGCAGTAGACTATCACACTCTGTAGAACATAACACAACAGAACTGCCTGTTTTATGGATAAACCATTGATAACCATCAGATCGTAGATATGACTTCTGTCTCCCACAAAAATCGGCCTTCCTTTGATAGCCCTCCTTATTATTGCAAAGGCGGTATCCACTACGGGAAGACCTACAAACAGGACCGTTAAAAAAAGTAGCAACAGGTTATCCCCATTTCTTATGGTATTAATGGCAAGAATTGCAAGCATATATCCAAGGAAGGTGCTTCCATTGTCTCCCAGGAAAACAGTTGCAGGGTTGAAGTTGAATACCAGAAAGGCCAGCAATGCTCCAAGCAGTGCAAAGGTAATGGATAGATAAAGAAAATCATTCTCCAGATAAAAGATATAGCCCAGTCCAGCCAGACTTATTGCAACTGTTCCTCCCGCAAGTCCGTCAAGCCCGTCAAAGAGGTTTACGGAGTTGATAGAACCCACAAGATAAACAATTAGAAGGGGCAGGAGGACAAATATAGAGGCCTTAAAGAACACCAAAGAGGTCATTACAGTTATTCCTGAAATTGCTATCTGTAAAACAAGCCTTAACTTAGGGTTTACATTTTGCTTATCATCCCAGAGTCCAAGAGCAATGATCAAACCACCACATAGAATAATTCCCATGACTTCCCTGGTTAAGGGATATCTGAATATGCTGAAAAAGAGCCCCATGGTAATCAAAAAGGCAGTGTATATCCCTATCCCTCCTGTATATGGTATGGGCTTTTTATGTATCTTCAAGGAATCACCTGCGGGATTATCACAAAAGCCGAAGTTAACAGAAACGGGAATGAGTTTATACAAGAGGAGGAAAGAACCAGCAAAAGATAGAATTATTGTAAGAACAAACTCTTTCATAAAGTATTACTCACCTGTCGTTTAAAGTCCTTCAGTCTCAATAGTCCTGCCAGAGACCCGAGTCCATAGCTAAGATGTAATGTCCAGAAAGAAGCAAACAGGAAGGGAATATATACAATCCCTGTTTTAAGACCGATCTTTACTGAGAAAAACAAGTTGGTTAATACATACAGAGCCATTATAGAAAGAAACACAATAAAAAACTCATGTCTGAATAACGACAAAAACAGACTTAACAGCAGGCTGCTTACAAAGGCAAAGGGGATATAATGTCTCGCAG
>DROX01000048.1 GCA_011321725.1 Nitrospirota bacterium
TCCCACACATGGGAGACACTTGACACCACAAGACCCCTCTCGTTGAGGGCCATCTTCAGACTCTCCCAGACATCATCAAAATTTCCTCTCACACTTTTGATAACAACAGGTTCCCTACATCTGCCCAGCTTAGCCTTCTCAGATGACCTTACAGTGGCACACCTTAACAGTGGAAGGCAGAGTATGACTATGATAACCGCCCTGACTATCCTGTTCTTTATAACCGGATTGATCATCATATCAGAGGCTTCTCATGAGCCGCCACTGAAGGAATTTTGCACCTGATATGGCGCCGATCAGTATAAAGCTCATGGTCAGGATACTTCCAGCAGAGAGGGTGGAAAATCCACTCAGACCCTGCCCGATATTGCATCCCAGTGCAAGCACAGCACCAAACCCCATCAAGAGTCCACCAAGGAGATTGTACTTGAACTGCTCCAGGGGTGGTGCAACCCAGTTGAATGTCCTGCTTATCACTGCGGCGATAAAGGAACCAAAGATAACACCAAAGACTGTGGCAATGGCAAAGTTTATTGACTCGCCCGTCCATAGTATTATATACCTGAATGCCTGTGCATCGGCAAGTGCAAAGGTAAGGCTCTTTGGCCTCCATCTCTGTAGCAGTGTGGGGTCGTCAGGACCGGTGAAGGAAAAGGAATCAATCACCGGCAGTGTCTTGAAGGCAAGCCCATTGAGCCACCATGCAAAGACAATGGTCAGGCCAATGGCCACACCCGCAAGAGGCCACCTCCAGCCCCACCACTCCGAATCCTTTGGAGCCCTGAGCATGAATATCAGAAGGACAGCCTCTATCACTACAAGGATAACCCAGAACGGAACCGCATTTATTATGTCAGGGATGTACTGCGTCTGGAAATTCAGGGTCAGCTTGTTGAAGTAGTCAACCCTTACCTTTGCAAGTATGCCCCAGAGGGTTGCTCCAGAGGTGAATATAAAAGCCATAACACTTACAAGGCCACCAAGGTTACCCTCACCTGCCCTGACAAGTATCCTGCTTGCACATCCTCCGGCGTATACAATGCCTACACCGAATATGAAACCACCAACAATATAGCTGAGCCATGTAAATGGAGAGGATACATAGATACTGTAGTTTATATCCACATAACCAAGTTTATAAAGTATCTGTGTGCCAAGTATGGCCACAAAGAGTGCCATTGCGTAGGCCCTTGTCTGGGTCAGGTCACGGGTGGTAACGATGCTATGACATGCCGCTGCGATACAGAACTTTGATCTCTGAACAACTGCACCCATCAGACCACCGATTATAAAGCCACCTATAATAACGGTACTCCTGATGGAGCTTTTGATTGCCGCAATCTCCTCATCAGATAGATTATCAACGTTCAGATCCCCGAACCCTTTGATCTTCATTATAAGATAGATCACCCACAGAAAACCTGCGATTATCAGTGCGATAATGAAACCTTCACGTGCCTTCTCTGACATTCTCCTTCCTCCTCAAAAATTATATATTCATAATCTAAACTATCAAAGCATTTTTCATGCCAGTAGAAACATTGCGGGAAATCAAGGCCTTCTCTTTGCAGTTGTTCAAAAAGGAACAGAACCCGGGTCAGAACTGTTCTTTACCGTACAGCAACCCGGAACCCATAAATTGGATATTATATAAGTTTATACTTGACCATCTTTGTGCGAAGCTGTCTCCTCGTTATGCCCAGCCTTCTGGCTGCACGGGTCTGGTTCCAGTTCTCGCTCTTCAGTGCCTTTACGATGGCAATCCGTTCAAGCTCCGCAAGGGTCATCCCGGACAGATCTGCAATCCCCTCTGTTTTTCCCGTTGTACTGTCTGTGGTCTCTGTCACTAATGAGGAGAGCTTCCTTGGAAGGTCATCAAGCACAATGGTCTCAAAGCTTGCAAAAACCACCGCCCGTTCAATTATATTTTCAAGCTCCCTGATATTGCCGGGCCAGGGATACCTCATGAGGGCATCCATCACCCTCTGGTCAACCCCCCTTATGAATTTATGGTTCTCCTCCGAGTACTTGCGGAGAAAATGCTCAACAAGCAGCGGGATATCCTCCCTGCGTTCCCTCAGGGGGGGCACCTTTATGGGTATCACATTGAGACGATAGTAGAGGTCCTCCCTGAAGTTGCCAGCTGCAACCTCTTCTTCAAGGTCCTTGTTTGTAGCAGCTATGATCCTGCAGTCTGATCTTACAGGCCTTGTCCCTCCAATCCTGTAGAACTCCTTCTCCTGGAGAAATCTCAGGAGCTTTACCTGCATATTCAGGGGCATCTCACCGATCTCGTCAAGAAAGAGGGTGCCCCTGTCGGCTATCTCCACCTTGCCCTTTTCCTGCGCAATGGCCCCTGTATATGCACCAGCCTCGTGCCCGAAGAGTTCATTCTCCATCAACTCGGCAGGTATGGCAGCACAGTTTATCGCTACAAAGGGGTTTCCTCTTCTGGTGGAAGCCTGGTGTATCGCCCTTGCAACGAGCTCCTTACCTGTGCCAGACTCGCCCGTGATAAGGACATTGGCACGGCTGTTACTTACGATCTCAATGGTGGCTAATATATCCTTGATCGCTCTGCTTCTGCCGATAATACCGTACTGATCTTCCTCCTGCACTGAAAGGGATTCCTTCGTCCTCGGCTGGTTATGCATCAGCGTATGTCTTATGATCGCAAGCATCTCTTCAGGATCAATGGGCTTTGTTAGATAATTGGCAGCCCCGCCTTTCATGGCCTCCACAGCATTTTCAATGCTACCGTGGGCGGTGATGATTATGACAGGGACCTCGGGATTCCTCTCCTTCACCCATCCGAGTATCTCAAGTCCGGACCTGCCGGGCAGTTTCATGTCTGTCAGGATAAGATCAAAATCTCCCTCCTGGAACCTTGAAGTGGCCTCCTCAAAATTCCGGGCTGTCTCCACCTTGAACCCCTCCTGTGTAAGGAACCTGTTCAACATCCTGAGAATGTTTCTCTCGTCATCTACCACTAAAATTCTCTCCATGGTCTCCTCCACAGGCATTGATCTTCCCCGCGGCAGAGACCGCGGGGAATACGCTCGCTGTCCATTTAAGGATTAAA
>DROX01000049.1 GCA_011321725.1 Nitrospirota bacterium
TCTACAAGATCAAAGATCGCCCTGTTCACCTTTTCAGTGATACCAAAATCGTCTGCATTAATGATAAGCTTTTTCAACTCCTCACCCTCTACAATGTTTTAATATTATTCCCTGCTCATTAGTGTCCGGTAAAAATTACCGTATAACTATTTTGGGTCTCTTACTCTTAAAGACGAGATGCCGAACTAAATTCGGCATGACAGGGTATCTGTCATTCTGACGAAAGTCAGAATCTCTTTAATCAAAAGACGAGATGCTGAAATAAATTCAGCATGACACTCCCACTGCTCACTGCTTACTGCTCACCGAGCTTCACCCAACCACTCATCCACCCATCTACTCATCAACTCATTTACTCATCCACCCATTTACTCATCCACCCATCAACCCATCAACTCATTTACTCATTTACCCATTTACCCATTTACTCATCCACCCATCTAACCATTAACTCATTAACTCATATCCCCATTCACTGCCTGTCAACCTGATGTCTGAAGGAATATGCTGCTGCCCACGAAAGAGCCTTTCCAACAGCCATTGAAGCCCTGATCATTCTCTCTTCTTCTTCAGGGGAAACCTTTTCCGGATGTCCACCAGTTAAGGATACATTAACAAGATAGGGCCGTACATCCCTTACTATTCCATCTGCAAGGGCTTCAGGTATTGGAGAGCTGCTTCGCACGCGGGCTGCATTGAGATACTTTATACCAGCAGGTGTCAATAAGATATAGATCCTCACCTTATATAGATACTTGTTATCCAGCAATGGAGAACAAACAAATCTCTGATAAAAACCCTTCTTGTCTGTCCTTTTAAAATTGAGTTTTTCAATAAAACCTTTGCCTTTACACACAGTCCTGAGAAATTCCGTTACCATTTCATTGGCCTCTTCCTTTGAAGAGACCTTAAGAAATACCACGCCTTTGCCCACGTCAATCTCCGGTAGTTTAAAAACCACATTGGGAAAAGGACTATCCTTTGAATATTCACCAATAACAGGCTCCGTGCTGGTCTCAGGTACGAGCACATGCTCATCAGGAAAGAGTTCATTATATTTCTCAACTATGCGCATAGCAGCACCTTTATTGTCAAAGATAGAATCAAGACTGATATTGTATTTTCTCCCTCTGACCACAAGGGTATTTTCTTTATCTATGGATGGGACAAAGAAATCTCTTTCAAACTCTGACTCCGGCATGAAGATATCCTCTATTATCCTCAGAGTTATCCTGTTTTTTTCACATTCGTCTCTGAGACGTCTGGCGGTCAATTTATCAATCCGAGAGTATTGATTGTACACATAAACTAAATGTTCGTAGTTATTCACTTTTGCAAAATTTATCAGGTTCTTAACAAAAGGGTCTTCATCATAAAGGCGTGCCCGAGAGAGTGTAAGTGCACCTTCAAGGTTACTTTCAATAAAATAATCTCCTGTCTCTGTGGGAATGATATCTATTCCAACTATGGTCCCATAGGTAATATTCCTTACTTCATCATGGAAAAAGCCCCTGAATCTTCGGTCAATGTTTATACCTCTTGCATAACACACTGCGAGCCTGGAGGGATTTATATTCAAGAGCCGGAGAAAAAGAGGAACATCCACCCCGGACAGCACAACACCTTTCAATAATCGTGAATAATCATAGAGATAGTAGATAATCTTTGCAGGGGCTTTCTGGATGAGTATGCCCAGTATGTTCAGCGTCTTCTTTAATCTCTGGTTTTTTGTCTTCCCGCTGAGTTCCTTTAGTCTTCTACACAAATTAACATGCAAATCTGACAATACAGCACCTTTCATTTTCCATCTGTCATCTTCCTCAATGGCTTTTACTATGGACAGCTGGACGCTTCGGGGCAGCTGATCAAACAGACCAAGAAGCATCTCAGGGGTCGCTGTGTTGTTTTTTATATGATTTCTGAAATCTCTGGTAAAGAACTTCTTTTTTTCTGAGAAGCCTATCTCAAGTTTTCCCCTGCTGTTGAAACTTTTGATTTTTTCCTGAACCAATAAGTGATAGTCACCTGAAATGGTGTTTTCTTTATCTCTTGCAGCAGGTATATAATTGTATAGATCTTTACCCATTCTTATTCTCCAGTTTATCAATCAAGTCAAACAGTTTCTTCTCCTCAAAGCTCCAGTTGTATTTCGTAAAGACAAGCCTTTTGCCATTTGCTCCCATCTCCATAGCCCTGTCAGGATTCTTTAGTAAGAATTCTATAGCATCCACGTACTCATCAATATTGTCTGGTTCAACCGCGATTGCACAATCCTGACCTTCTATAAACTGCCTTGACGGAGGCAGGTCAGACAATACTACAGGGAGGCCAGACCCCATGAATTCAAACAACTTCAATGGTATATTTTTCATGAACTTCTTGAAGGGTGGCAGAGGTATTATCCCGACCCTGGCCTGAAGAAGATACTTGTGGATATTCAAGTAGTCGGTATAGGGGAGGAACTCAAAATTATGTTCCAGTCCTCTTTTTTTAGTCTCCTCTTCTGCCCATTGCCTGGGGGAATGCTTGCTCATAATTATGCCCCATCGATTCTTTATTCCTCTTTTGTTTAATCCCTCTGCTATCTTCA
>DROX01000050.1 GCA_011321725.1 Nitrospirota bacterium
GTCTTTTATTATTTAAATCCCATTGCATCAATGCCATGATGAACCACCTCTCTACTCCGAAAAATCTGCGATTTTTCGGAGGGCCTTTCTTACTGCTCACTGCTTACTGCTTACTACTAACCCATCAACCCATCTACTCATCTACCCATTTACTCATCCACCCATCTACTGCTCACTGTAATAAGGTGTGGTGCTTATTTTTCTTCGGCACCCTGCCTTGTTATAGATAAAGTAATCAAAATTTAGTGATACAAGTTTTCATATACTACTGCAGGAACTCTTCCTTCAATCCCTCAGACAGAATGGATCTTAATTATATAACAGTGACTAATAATGCAATATCTCCAGTAGATCATCATAGTCCCTTACTGTGTCGGGATCAATGGTCTTTAGCTTCATCCTTGTAAAATAATCCTGCGCCTTCTCAAAGTCTCCCCTGAAGGCAGGGTCCAGCTTTATCGCCTCGGTGATCGCCTCTGATGCATCGCCGTATCTCTCCATGGCATTATATGTGAGGGCGAGTCCGTAGTATGCCACAAAGAAATCAGGTACCCTCTTCAGGGCTGACTTGTATGCCCTTTCAGCCTCTCTGTACCTTCCCATCCTGTAATAGACCCTGCCAAGGTTTGTGAATGCCTTGTGTGGGCTCCTGTAAAGGGGGTTTTGCAGGGCCTTTCTGAAGGCCTCCTCTGCATCCCTGTATCTCTTCAAAAAGGTATATACCACACCAAGGCTGTTGTATGCCTCTGAGTAGTTTGGATCCAGTGATATTGCCTTTTTCAGGGCCTCCTCGGCCTTGTTGTACTCCTCAAACTGGTGGTAGATAAGACCAAGGGCATAATAGGCCTCCTTGTATCCGGGGTTAAGTCTGATTGCCTTTTGCAGCTGCACAAAGGCATCCTGCAGCTTCCCTTCCTGGATATGAGACATGGCCATCTTGTAGTGGGCCTCTGCCTGTTTATGGGCAACCTCACGTACCTCTGTGGAAGCACATGAGGTCACCATGATGACAAGAATAATAATGTAAAAAAGCCTCTTCATCTCTTATTCCAGGATTATGCCCCCTGTCTCTTTGATTCTATAAGTCCAATGAGTGCATCAAAGGACTCTGCAAACAGCCGCACACCCTCATCTTCAAGCCTCTCTGTGATCTCATCAAGGCTGATACCAAGGGTCTGTAGCTCCTCTATAGTGCTGTAGGCACTTTGAACATCCCTGTCAATTGTCCTTTCAGCCCTGCCATGATCCTTGAAGGCCCTCCATGTATCATCTGGCATTGTGTTTACAGTGCCGGGTCCGATAAGCTCCTGCACATAGAGTATATCACTATAGGTGGGGTTTTTTGTGCTGGTACTGCCAAAGAGTAGCCGCTGTATCCTTGCACCTTTCAGTTTCAACCTGAGAAACCTGTCCGTGGAGAAGGTCTGTTTGAAGACATCGTAGGCGATCTGTGCATTGGCAACCGCTGTTTTTCCAAAGAGTGATCTTATCTTTGAGGCCTTCTCATCATCAGCATCAGCAAGCATCTCCTCAAGATACCTGTCTGTCAGTGTATCCACCCTGCTCACGAAGAAGCTTGCCACAGAGGCAACACTGTCAAGGGGTCTATCCTCATTCATTCTCCTTTCAAGACCCCTGAGGTAGGCATCCATCACCTCTCTGTAGCGGTCAACGGAGAAGAGGAGTGTGACATTCACATTAACCCCCTCATAGATAAGCTCTTCCACAGCCGGCAGCCCTTCCAGAGTGGCAGGTACCTTTATCATAAGATTCGGTCTGTTTATCCTGTGGAAAAGCTCTTTGGCCTCCCTGATCGTTCCCTCTGTGTCATGGGCAAGGTGGGGGTCCACCTCCAGGCTCACGTAGCCATCATCACCCTCTGTCTTTTTATAGACATCCATCAGGAGGTCACAGGCCTCGGTTATGTCCTGGCTGGCAAGGGCATAGAAGATCTCCTTTGCTGTCAGGTTGTCATCCCTGCTGAAAAGCTCCTTCAGCTGCTGGTCATATCCCGTACCTGACTTTATTGCCTTGTAAAATATTGTAGGATTTGATGTGACCCCTCTCAGCCCTTCCTCCTCAATCATCCTTTTTAACTCTCCAGAGCGCAGTATGGAGCGGCTAATATTGTCGTACCAGAAGCTCTGACCATATCTCTGCAGTTCTAATAAAGGATTCTCTGCCATCTTGCTGACCTCCTGATTTTATATTAGTTGGAACCATAAACCTCGTCAAGTATTGCCCTGGCACCCCTCTGCAGGAGATCCCTGGCAAGGGCATCTCCGATGGCTGCTGCATCTTTAGCAGGCCCTTTTCTGCTATCTCTTATGATAACCTTTCCATCCACACTTCCCACAAGTCCATCAATTGTTAACAACTCCCTGCCCCCCTCTTCCACCACACGGGCATAGGCAGCAATGGGGACCTGACACCCACCCTCAAGCCTCTTCAGGAACGCCCTCTCCGCTGTCACGGAAAGGGAGGTCTCTCTGTGGTTCAGGGGGGAGAGGAGTTCATTAATGAATCCGTCATCCATCCTGCACTCTATCCCGATGGCTCCCTGTCCAATGGCAGGCAGGA
>DROX01000051.1 GCA_011321725.1 Nitrospirota bacterium
CATGTCTTCTCTTCAAAGGCTACAGTGGTGGCAAGTGGTGGGTATGGCAGGGTATTCAAGACCACATCAAATGCCCATGCCAGCACAGGTGATTGCCTGAGCATCCTCCTCAACAGGGGACTTCCCCTTGAGGATATGGAGTTTTTCCAGTTTCACCCCACGGGGCTATATGGCCTTGGCATCCTCGTTACCGAAGGTGCAAGGGGTGAAGGGGGGATCCTCTTAAATGGCCACGGCGAACGGTTCATGGAAAGATATGCACCAACCATCAAGGACCTTGCTCCGAGAGACATGGTATCAAGGGCGATACTTTCCGAGGTAAGGGAAGGCAGGGGGATTGACGGAAGGGACTATGTTCATCTTGACCTTACCCGCATACCAGGAAGGATAATAGAAGAACGTCTGCCTGAAATATCTACCTTCTGCAGGATATACCTTGGCATTGACCCCTCTGAAGAACCAATCCCTGTGCTGCCAACCGCCCACTATGCAATGGGTGGCATCCCAACTGATATTGATGGCCGGGTGTTCATAAATGAAAAAGGTGACACCGTAACAGGCCTCTATGCTGCTGGTGAGTGCGCCTGTGTGTCTGTTCACGGAGCTAACAGGCTCGGGTGCAACTCACTCCTTGATACGGTTGTCTTCGGAAGAAGGGCAGGAATGGCCATAAAGAAAGATATCAACAGCCTTGCCATGGGGGATATAAAGCCCTCTGAGATAGACAGGACCATCTCCATGTTAGAGGGATTTATAAACAGCAAGGGTCTGGAAAAGGTGGGAAGAATCAGGAGCCAGATGCAGAAGATCATGATGGACAAATGCTCTGTCTTCCGCCACAGGGATGGCCTCAAGAGGGCTGTTGAAGACATGGATGCATATGCATACCTTGCAGGAAATGTCTCCATTAAAGACAAGACAAGACGTTTCAATACAGAACTGCTTGAGGCAATAGAGCTACAGCACCTGCTTAACCTTGCCCAGGCAGTGGCCAGGTCTTCACTCCAAAGGACCGAGTCAAGGGGTGCCCATTACAGGGAGGACTATCCAGAAAGGGATGACAAGAACTGGCTCAAACATACATTTATATACAAGAAAGACAGTGAGTGGAAATTCAGCTACAGACCCGTGGTAATCAGGAGATTCCAGCCAGAGGAAAGGAGATACTGAATATGAAGTACCACCTGTTCAGGATAAAGAGGTATGATCCCGACAGGTCACCCTCCGTCTGGTGGGATGATTTCAAGGTGAAGATGGAACCCACCGACCGTGTGCTTGATGGGCTCATCAGGATCAAAGATACCATTGATGGAAGCCTCACCTTTCGCCGCTCCTGTGCCCATGGCATTTGTGGTTCCTGCGCTATGAAGATAAACGGAAAGAACAGACTCGCCTGCCAGAGCATCATAAAGAATATGCCTGACAGGATCGTAATTGAACCACTCCAGAGACTCCCTGTGATAAAGGACCTCGTTGTTGATATGGAGGGCTTCTTTGAAAAGAATGACCTTGTCATGCCCTATCTGATAAACGATGAACCACCTCCTGAAAGGGAGCGCCTCCAGAGCCCTGAGGAGCAGCACAGGATACTTGAATCCATAACATGCATCATGTGCGGCTCCTGCACCTCATCCTGTCCTGTATTCTGGTCTGACAAGAAATACCTTGGTCCTTCGGCACTCCTGAAGGCATACAGGTTCATCTTTGACTCCCGTGACCGTGCCCAGGATGAAAGACTGAAAAGGATACTCCACTCCCATGGGCTTTTCCGCTGTCATTCAATCTTCAACTGCGTTGAGGTCTGTCCCAAGGAGATAGATATTACATCCCACATAGCAAGGCTCAAGAGGCTGGCCCTGAAAAAAGGTCTTAAAGGATAGTCTAATAAAAGGAGATGGGTGATGAGTCCCTGTTTACCCGATCTTCTTCTTCAAGGGCTCGTTTAAGATACCCGGGCAGTGAGAACATCCCCCTGTGTATTTCCTCGTTGTAATAACGAAGCTCACCACTGATGTTTGAAATCCGTTTCCTCAGGGTGTCATTCATCAGACCCCTTGGATCAGCACCCTTTGATGCAAGGACAAAACCCCATGGTGCATAAAAGGAGGGAACGAATGTATAATAACCCCTGACCACTGAAAAGACCTGGGAAATGGTATTGAAGATTATCCTGTAGGAATTCAGGTTGTGAGGGGCAATGGTTGTAGCCTGTGTGACCATGATGCCATCTGGCCGAAGATGCTCGTAAACGCTCCTGTAAAACTCCTCTGTATAAAGCATGATGGCAGGCCCCTCTTCCATGGGCTCTGGCAGGTCAAGTATGATAATGTCATAGGGTTCTCTAATGCCTTCAATGTAGGACCTTGCATCATCATAGACCACCTTCACCCTCGGATCATCAAAGGCACCCTCATGCCACTCCGGCAGAAGGTCTTTACATGCCTCCACAACCTCCCTGTCAAGGTCAACCATTATAACGGATTCAATTGAGGGATAACGAAGCACCTCTCTTATGGTGGCACCCTCTCCACCGCCGGCAATGAGCACCCTGCGAGGATCTCCCTTCGTGATCAGGGCAGGATGCACAAGGGATTCATGATATATAAACTCGTCACTCTGGGCGGACTGCATCTTCCCATCAAGTATGAGGGCCTTCCCATACAGACCCAGCCTCAGAATCTCAAGCCTCTGAAACTGTGTCTGGGCTGTGTATAGCACCTCCTCTATAGAATGAAGCGCCGCCTCCGAGTCGGTTGTAAA
Organism: Nitrospirota bacterium; assembly: GCA_011321725.1. Taxonomy (GTDB): domain Bacteria; phylum Nitrospirota; class Thermodesulfovibrionia; order Thermodesulfovibrionales; family JdFR-85; genus JAADHP01. Next base: position 2,761 of record DROX01000051.1, read on the forward strand.
TTCAAGAAACCATCTGGAGCTGAGCATCACAGACCTTGTGGGGTAGCTTCTCGTTCTGATGTGAGATGATCCCCCTTTTCATCTCCACAATAGAGGGATTCCTGGACTCAAACCTTTCAATAAGATATCTCGCAGCCTCCTCGGGCTTTATAACATCCCCGCAGGTGAAGATGTCAACAGCAGCATAGCCGTACTCCGGCCAGGTGTGTATTGAAAGGTGAGATTCCGCGATAACAACCATTCCGCTAATACCAAAGGGACTGAACTCATGGAAGGATACATCAATGATTGTGGCCTTTGCCTCTCTTGCAGCAGAGACCATGGCATCTTTGACAGCCTTGAGATCCTTGAGGATCTCCCTGTTACAATCCTTTAATTCAACCAATAAATGGGTACCTAAAGCATGCAATCCACAACCCCCCTTCATGGTGATAGATCAAGAGATGAATCATCCCTACAGGACTTATAGATTAATAGAATCCGGATTTTTTTGTCAAGAATAATTTTAGCCCCTTACCACATCGGAAGTGGCAATATCTTCCTTATTTATCTTCTATCGCCCTGTTTATCTTGTGGGCAAGGCAGCCGGCTCCGAAACCATTATCTATGTTCATCACTGCAATGCCAGGCACACAGGAGTTGAGCATGGAAAAAAGCGCAGTAAGTCCGCCGAAGGATGTGCCATACCCCCTTGATGTGGGAACGGCAATTATAATCCTGTCGGTAAGTCCGCCTACCACTGATGGAAGGGCACCCTCCATCCCTGCAACCACTACCAGGACATTCGCCTTTTCTATCTCCTCTTTGTATGCAAAAAGCCTGTGAATACCAGCAACCCCCACATCATATAGGGTCTCAACCCTGCTACCGAGAAACCGGGCTGTTACCTGGGCCTCCTCTGCAACAGGGATATCAGAGGTGCCGGCAGTGATTATCGTTATGCAACCAATCGCCTCTTTTTCACCTTCTGCAGTAATAATCCCCGAGCGTGGATAGAACCTCAGGTTCCTGAACTCCCCCCTCCCTTTAAGTGTATTGTATATCCTCTCATCCGCCCTTGTAATAAGAAATCTGCCCGATCGGTTGAACATGGCCCTGGCAATCTCAACCACCTCATCGGGGCTTTTCCCCTGCGAAAAGATAACCTCTGGTATCCCCTGTCTTAGCTGGCGGTGATGGTCAACATGAGAAGAACCGAGATTTTCAAAGGGGAGGTCCTTTAATACACCCATGGCCTCCTCCAGGGAAATACGGCCTTCCCTGACCCCCTCCAATATCTCCTTGATCTGTGAATGGTTCATTATATAATTTTAAAATATTACTTGACATTTTTTGTGTGTACCAATAAAATTTAAGTGTTACAAAAAAACGAGGTATACCAGGAGGGTATACTCGTAAAGGAGAGGTGAATCATGTCAAAAAAGCTTCTTTTGGCTGACGACAGTGTTACCATCCAGAAGGTGGTTGAACTTCTACTGTCAGATGAGGATTATGAGATCAAGGCAGTAGGTAATGGTGAAGAGGCCTTGGCTATGATAAAGGATTACAGTCCTGACATTGTACTTGCTGATATTGAGATGCCCGGTATGAACGGCTATCAACTATGCGAGAAGATAAAGAACGACGAAACCCTTGCGCATATACCTGTGATACTACTGGCAGGTGCCTTTGAACCTATTGATGAAGATCTTGCGAAGGAGGTTAAGGCTGATGATTATCTTGTGAAACCCTTTGAGTCTCAGGAGCTTATCAGCAAACTGAACGCAGTCATGGCCTCAAAAGAGATTGAAGAGGCAGCAGTGAGCACCCCTGGTGAGGCAGAAGCAGTGGAGGAAGCAGCCGAGGTTCTCACAGAGGGTATTGAGGAGGCAGCTCTTGAGACAGAGGCAATAGAGGTTGCTGCTCCTCTGGAGGAGATTGAAGAGCTTGAGGAGCTTGAAGAGGCACTGGAAACAGAACCGTCAGGCTCTGAAGAGGCATGGTTTTCTGATGA
>DROX01000052.1 GCA_011321725.1 Nitrospirota bacterium
CTTTCCTCTTCCTTTGTAAGAACCTCAAATAGTTTCTTCTCCTTGGGATCCTCAGCCTTCTCAGCAACCTCCTTGTAGTAATGATACCCCTGGGTTTCCATCTGGAGCGCCATCTTTATGGCCTCCTTTTCATCAGTGGTAGCACTGATCCGCTCCATCATCTGGTCCTTCAGGTCTGAAAAAACCGTCCTCACATCACCTATGCACTGCACATGGGGATCAATATCCAGGCCCTTCAGGATATCCTGCAAAAGACGCAGGTGCCTTGCCTCATCCCTGATGAGACCTTCAAACATCTTTCTCCCCATTGGATGGGATGTCCTTGATGCAGCCTCCCTGTAGAACTTCATTGCATCTGTCTCCATCTTTATTGCCCTTTCAACAGCACCTGTTATTGACATTTCCTTCTCCTTAATTTATGTACCTCTCGTGATTATAGAGAAGATAGCCACAGAGCCTGCAGTGTGTCTCCTCCTCGTCGCTCCATATCTCTATCTCAGCCCCGCACTGTGGACAGGTAACCTCTGTCGGAAAGGGCATGGCCTTGTAGGAACAGGCAGGCCTGTCCTTGAAATCTCTACCTTTCATTTGCCTTCCTCCACCCTTCCTGCCTGAGGCGCTCCATACGCTCAATGCCCCAGGATTTGATCTTCCTGATATACTCCTTTGGGTCAGTTCTGGCAAGTGCCACTATCTCTTCCCTCTCCTTGAGGCTGTCAATATGGTCACCGGGGTAAATACCACGCCATGTTGCATAACCCTCGTCAAAAAGCAACTCGGGTGTGATTTCTTCTTTGAGCAGATGGGGTGTCTTGAGGGCAGAAAACCTTGCCACTTCCATATCAAACTCTATAACCCATCCATTATCAGCAAGCATGGTACCGGGATCAAAGCTGATCTCCTTTGAGCACTCAGGGCAATAGAGCCTGCTGATCACCTCTGGAGGCATGATCTCGTCACGAAAATTAAAACTCGCCTCCCTTGCATTACATATACACTTCATTGAATACTCCATGCACATTTCAGGACCTCCGTTTAGATTCTCTCACATTTTGTTTCATTTGTCAATCACTTTTAACCTTCCTTTTTCATTGTGCCTGTTGCACCACACTTGGGGCATTTCTTTGGCTTACACCTGCCCTCCTTGGTGGCACCACACTTCTCACACTTAAACACTGCCATCTGACTCACCTCCTTTCTCAGAGCATTTTTCACACAATCCGTAAAACTCAATATGATTGCCCAGTATCTCAAACCTTCCCTTCAGCTCCTCAGGCACGGTGATATTGAAATCCAGCTCCACATCAACTACACTTTTGCACTTCAGACAGATAAGATGATGATGTGGATGGATATTAGGGTCGTATCGTTTTCTCTCAGGGTCAATTGTCAACTCCAGGATAAGACCCCTCTTGCGCAAGGCCTCAAGGGTATTATAAACAGTGGCAAAAGAGATCATGGGGAACCTCTTCCTCACATGCTGGTAAATATCCTCTGCTGACGGGTGCGTTGTGTTGCCGTCAAGATACTCCAGTATAGCCATCCTCTGTGGCGTGAGCTTTAGACCTATTTCTCTGAAACGTTCCATGATAATTATTCTCATTTTTATTTAGTAGATAATATCACCTTAGAATCGTTCTTGTCAATATAAAAATACTTATTAATTTATTAAAAAATCTTATCAGATAAATGGGGGAGATCCCCTGCCCTAGGCTTAAGGGGTTCTGGAGGGATGTGATTTTTATTATTTAATCAGTAGTATCCAAAATAATTTCAGTTTTGTAAACAAGGCAGGGTACCATTAAGACAGTCAGGAGTCAAGAGTCAGGAGTCAGGAGTCAGGAGTTAACAGTAAGCAGTAAGCAGTGAGCAGTTTGTGGGTGGATGGGTGAATGGGTAGATGGGTTGATGAGTGAATGGGTAGATGAGTTAGGAGTAAGGAGTGAGCAGTGAGCAGTAAGAAAGGCCCTCCGATTTCCGTATAGGTGCCCTGCCTTGACAGGGATTTCTTTTGAACAGATATGTTATTCAATATCCCGATAATTTTTATCATGCCTTTTTATTATAATAGGGGTATGGACATTCATCATCTCAGGGTCTTCGCAGAGGTCTACAGACAGAAAAGCTTCTCAAGGGCAGCAGAAACGCTTCTACTGAGTCAACCCACCATCAGTGAACATATAAAAACACTTGAGGAAGAACTCAACTGCAGACTCTTTGACAGACTTGGAAGGACAATTGTACCCACAAAGGTCGCTGATATCTTATTCCCCAGGGCTGTAAACCTTATAGAGGCACTGGAGAAGCTTCATGAGGAGGTTGCAAACATCCAGGGGAGGATAACAGGCCATATTGTCATTGGCGCAAGTACAATCCCTGGCACATACATACTCCCTGCAATCGCAGCAGAGTTTAAATCCCGGGAGGAATCCATATCTTTTGAGATAATCATTGAAGACTCCCGAAAGATCACCGACATGGTCCTACATCATGAACTCCTCATGGGTGTTGTAGGAGCCCGGATGGAGCCCGAGAAGCTGAACTATACCCCCCTTGTTGAAGACGAACTCATACTGGTATCCACAGACAGGATTATCAACAGCTCTTCAATAACGATTGAAGAGCTTAAGACCATCCCCTTTGTATTAAGGGAAGAAGGCTCTGGCACAAGGAAGACCCTGGAGGAGTATCTTCTCAAGAGAAACCTCTCCCTGGAGGATCTGAATATTGTTGCCACGCTGGGATCAACGGATTCTGTCAAGCAGGCACTGAAGTCCTCTCTCGGTGCATCCATCCTGTCAAGGATCTCCGTAAGGGAAGAGATAGAAAGGGGGGTTTTGAAAGAGGTCAGAATAAGGGGATGGAGAATAAAGAGAAACTTCTCGGTCATAACACACAGGAAACGGACCCTGCCACCACAGTATCAGGCACTCTTTGAGTTTATGAAAAACAGATCAACGGGCAGTAGTGTCCGGTAAAAATTCACCAGACACAATATATAGTGCAAGGGGTATTGATTTTGAGCGGATTTAATTTTGCCATAGTGGCTGCCGTGAGGGCAGCCGGGCAAAATTACCTCGGAGGCAGACAGGATGTCTGCCGAGAATGAGACGAAAAATCAGTACCCCTTGCCATTACTATGTTTGCCGGACAGTGGTAATCAACGGGTTTTCTTAAAAAGCAGGACTCTTGATATCATTATGGTTAGAAGATACAGTCCCACCCCACCTACTACATCAACAAAGTAGTGATATCTGCAGTATACCGTTGAAAATATCAGCAGTGCAGCTATGGGTGTGTAAATATAAAACAACCTCTTTTCAAATTTGTATGCAAGGTGAAGCACAACAAGGGTCACTGCTGTGTGGCCACTGGGAAAGGCATCCCTCTTGATCCCCTCTATTGCATTGAGTATCTCCGATGTCTTTTCAAACAAATATAGGCCTTTAAGCTCCACGCTCTGCAGATGAAGCATTGTGTACCTCGGCCCGAGGGCTGGAAAAAGCATATAGCCCACATAGGAGAGATAGAAACAGAGGAGAATGAGGGCAAGTCCCTGGTTGAACTCCTCCTGTCTGCCTCTTATCTTCAGGATGACACCAAGTATTACAGGAAGAAAATAATAGGTGGAGTAGCTCAGCTGAAGTAGATCTGTCAGGAGGGGGTTAATGAATCTCTCCAGATAGACTGTAGGATAGGTACCCAGAATCATGTAGTCCAGCTGGATGAGCCTGTAATCTATGTCGCGTGGGTTAACTACATGGACAAGCACTGTCATGCTATCAAAGACGAGCAGTACAGAGACCACGGGGAAAAAAATGTCATATAACCAGCCCAGCCTCCTTTCAGTAATCCTTTTTTTTATGAAGAAGACCTGCAGGCCAAGCAGCAGGAGATATTCGTATATGATCTTATAGGATGAAAACTCCCTGATATGAACCAGGGCAACAAGGAGGAAAAAGACCAGAAAAAAGAGGTTTATCTTTTCCGCCTCTCTCAACCTGGTGGCCTTCATAGTTTGTTCAGGGCCCTGATAACAGCCCTTTCCTTCCTGGAAAGTCTGCCAGCTGGCTTGATCTCGTAATGCTCGGAAGACTCATCCTCTTCATCAAAGAGCCTGGCATAAAACAGTTCGGAGCCAACAGGTATGGCACCATGGCTCCATGCAAATCTTTCAATATCCCTGTCAGAGCTTATCACAATGGGCTGGCCCCTCTCCTTCAATATCAGCTCCTTTATGAGATCATCAGCCCTTTTTCCTATGGGTGAAAAAACTATAACTACACCACCCCTTGTCTGTCTTGTTGCCTGGCTGTGCATGCCGCCATGGCCATCAAAAACCACCGTTATATCATGGCCTTTCAGTTTTCTGTAATTGATCAGCCTGGTAATCAGATGGGTCCTCGCTTTCTTCAGGTCACCATGCTGAATGCCGATAAGATTATAGCCGTCAATTATGATATGGGAAATCTCAAACCTCCTGAAAAGAGATCAGAACTCCTTATAGACCTTTGCCAGGGATTCACCACCCACATGGATCTTGAACTCATGGAAATACCCGAAGGGTGTTACCGTGATATTGTAGCCACCCCTGTCAAGCCTTTCAACAACACTGTCAAGCATTGCCAGCGCATCCTCTGGAGAGGCCTTGCTTGTTGAAAGGTGATTAAAGGAATGGAGCACAACACTTCTTGTGCTGAATTTGCCAGCATGCCATTTTATGTTCTTCACAGTCTTTTTCACAACAGAGGAGGAATTCTGGACATCCTTTTCCTCAAACTGGAAAAAGACTACCGTTGCATTCTTGACCTCCTCCTCCCTTTTGATATCCTCAACATGGGGCAGACTCTTCTCCCATGTCCTGTAATAGAAGCTATGGGCATAGAAGAGTATCATTCTCATTCACCTACTCCATTCTCTTCAGGATATAACCGGCAATCGCTGTCAAAGGGCCATCACCCTTTTCAATCCTGCTGATTGCCGCCCTTGCCTCATTAACGAGCTCCTCTGCTGCAGCCCTTGACCGCTCAAGCCCATAGAGGGCAGGATATGTAACCTTGCCTTTATCCATATCAGCGCCCGGTCTCTTGCCAAGCCTCTCCTCTTCACCAACAACATCAAGGATATCATCAACAATCTGGAAGGCAAGTCCTATTTTTTCACCGTATATACTCAACCCCTCCAGATACCCCCTGGGTGCACCCGCAAGTATTGGTGCTATGCTTACAGAGGCCCTGATTAATGCACCTGTCTTATGGGTATGGATGAAATGGAGGGTCTTTGGATCGGGCTCCTTATTCTCTGATAGGATATCCTCTGCCTGACCACCTACC
>DROX01000053.1 GCA_011321725.1 Nitrospirota bacterium
CTGCAGAAAATCAGTGGGGAAAAGGATCCTTTTAATCTCCATCTGAGACCTCCTTTAGATATTTTGATGCATCCTCAGGGGATGTACTAAGGATATACATACCAGAGCCCAGCTCAAAGCCTGTAAGCCTCTTTATACGGGGCATCACCTCTATGTGCCAGTGAAAGTCCTCACCAAGGGTGTGCCAGTGCTCCATCCTGGGTATCCTGCTTGGCGCTGTATGAAGGACGTAGTTGTAGGGTGGGTTGTTGAGCACCTTCCTGAGCCTCCTCAGCATCACCGTCATTACAGTGGCAAGGTCCTTTTTCTCCTCCTCGGTGATCTCCTTGAATGAGCAGTTGTGTCTCTTGGGCAGTATCCAGAACTCAAAGGGAAATCTTGCCGAGAAGGGACAGAATGCGAGGTAGTGCCCAGTATCCATGACAACACGCTCAGAGAGCCTGATTTCTTCGCGCATGATATCACAGAATATACACCTCTCCTTGTATCCATAGTAGTGCTTGGCACCGTCAAGCTCAGCCTTCACCCTCATGGGTATTACAGGTGTAGCTGTAATAAAGGAGTGGGGATGTCCGCATGTATCACCTGATGGCACACCGCAGTTCTTATGCACCATCACGTATCTTATCCTCTCATCCTTTTCAAGCTCCCTGATCCTCCTGAGGAACAGGTCAATTATCACCTCCATCTGGTCTCTTCCCATGTCTTCAGGTGCGAGCCCGTGCTCTGGCGACTCAATTACCATCTCTGTCTCACCATAGGAGTTCATCAGGTCGTACATCCCCTTGCCTTTTCTGCCAAGGTCTCCATGGGGTGTAAATACTGATATACTGTCTCTGACAACCTTTGCAATCCAGTTGCCGCTGCTGTCGCGAACAACCTCAATCTCTTCAGCACCACTGCCCTGCTCACATATCTTGCAGGGTCCGGATGCAGTGGCAGATGGATAGGCATACTCCTCCGGCCTCAGGGAGTTCTCAAGGACAGCCACCCATCTACCCAATAATGGCTCACGTCTTAACTGATTCATATCTGTTCCTCTCAAATATTATCTTTAACCCCATGATAGTGAGGTCCCTAACATGCCTGTGTCTGACCCTGAGAAGGTCTCTGATCATATCTGATGCACCACCGGTAATGACCGTCTCAAACCGTCCCATCTCTCTCTCAATCTCCCGGAGGACCCTCTCCACAGCCCCTGCAGTACCATATGCTATACCAGAGATTATACTACTTTTCGTGTCCCTTCCAATACCCTTTATTGAACCATTCAGGCTCAGCAGTGGCAACCTATCCGTCTTTTCCGAAAGCACCTGGAACATCATATCCACACCTGGCATTATTGTACCACAAAATATTTCCCCTTTTTCATTTACACCGGTTGTGGTTGTGGCTGAACCGAAATCAACCACAACCGTCTTCCCACCTGTTATTGTATAGGCTGCAACTGCATTGGCAATCCTGTCAGCTCCCAGGGTTTCAGGACTCTCAAGCCTGATTTCAAGACCTGTATCAGTGGTATGATCAAGTACAATCGGCTGGACACCTGTGAGACGGGATATCAGGTCATGAAAGATGGCTGTCCTTGATGATACAACTGATGCTATAATCCCACCCTCATACCCGGGGTCTCCAAACTCCTTCCTGAGCGTTGAGATGCAGTCATCAGGGGCTGGAGAGAGGTAATTGTTGAACCTGATGATACCCTTGATCTCTCCCTCAACAAGGGCAATCTTTGTGTTTGTATTCCCTATGTCAACAGCAATAAAGGCCATTACCTCAGGTGTATAATATCTGCACTTGATACCTTCCTCATCCCTCCATCTGTATGGATCACGAGGAAACCCCTTTCATCTATTGCCACTGCAACCCCCTCAATGACCCCTTCATGTGTGTATGCCCTGACCCTGCTTGAAATTGTAAGAGAGTTCTCAGACCATCTCTTCACTATGAGGGTACTGTCCGTCTCTAACATGCTGTAATAGCCTCTAAAATTCCCGAGAATCTCTTTTATTAACAAGCCCCTGTTGTATCTCTCGCCTGTCTCAATGGCAAGGCTTGTTGCAGCACCTCTCAGCTCAACGGGGATCTGCTCTCGGGTCATGTTTACATTAACTCCTACCCCTACAACTATATAATCAGGCCTGGAACCTTTAAACCCCGCCTCTGACAGGACACCTGATATCTTTTTTGAGTTGAACACCACATCATTGGGCCACTTGCAGTACAGCTCCTTCTTCGTCCCCTTCACGGTCTCCCTGACAGCCTCAAGCACTGAGAGTCCGGCGGCAAGGCCTATAAGATTGTAGTGAAAGGTGCTGGCAGAGGGCCTGAGGATTATGCTCATGTATATGTTTACACCTTCTGGTGATAACCAGCTACGCCCATGCCTGCCCCTGCCTGATCTCTGAGCATCTGCAATAACCACGGTCCATTCGGGGCATGACCTTTCTGCAAGCCTCTTTGCCTCCGAGTTGGTTGAGTCAATGCTCCTGTAGAGGAGGAACGTAAATTCAGTTTTTTCCTGAATTTGAGCCAGACACTGTAAATCTTTCGGCAAGGATCCTCTTGAATCTTGGTGTATAGATGAGATCATAGACTTCTTCCTTATCAGGAAACAACTCCAGGACAGCCCTTTTAGTGTTGTCCATCAACTGGAGCGCCTCCTGTACTGTCAAGGGGGCCTGCATCAGGATGGCCTCTGTGAGGTCAACAAGAAACCTGAGCCTCTTCATCTTCCTGTTTTCTTCTCTGACAAGCCTGTCCATGGTATATTTATTATAACTCAAATTGACCCGTTTATTATAATTCTGCCAGATCATCATGTGCAGGAGAGCGGGTATGATAAAATCATGTGTCAACCGTCAGTGTCAGGTGAGTTCAGAAATCAGGGATACCAGAGAGGGAGTGCCCCCTAGAGGATTCGAACCTCTGACACCAGGATTAGGAATCCTGTGCTCTATCCTACTGAGCTAAGGGGGCAGAAAGGTTCCACCTTCTTTGTATATGGTTCTTTCAACAGGGGAACATGATAAAATTCAGATTTACAATAATAACATTTCTTTCGGAAAACAGTCCAGGGGTATATGGAACTCATTGTTTCATGGACTCTACTTTTCCATCCCTTAAACCTGCCATTAATATGGCACCAAGGATAAACATTAATGCAACAAAGAGCACACCCTTTCGCTGGCTGCCTGTCCAGGAGGATATCAGCCCGAAAAGCACAGGCCCGACCACCGAGGCACTTTTCCCTGAAAGGGCATAGATACCAAAGTACTCTCCAGCCTTTCCTTCGGGGATGAATCTACAGAAAAGTGCACGAGAGGCAGACTGAAGTACACCCAGGAACAGCCCCCCAATCAATGCCACTATCCAGAAGCCTGCCTTGTCCTGAAGGAAGTATGTCCAGATACTGAGAAATATCCAGACAACAAGGGAAAGCATCAGTACATTCCAGGCACCCCATCTGTCCGTGGGACGGGCAAACACGAAGGCACCAGCAGAGGCAGCCATCTGGATAAGCAGATAGAGGAATATCAACTCCCTCGTACTGAACAACAGGGTGGTTGATGCATAAAGGCTTGAAAAGACGATTATCGTGTTTATTGCATCCTTGTAAATAAAATACGACACAAGAAATCTTCTGGTGGTCCCGTTGGACACCGCCTCCCGGAATGTCTCCCAGGCAACCTTCAACCCCTTGAGGGATGCACTTTTTATACCGTGGGATGCATCACCTGAAGGTAAAAGATAGAAGGCGGGCAGTGCAAAGAGGAGAAAGAAAACACCCACAAAGGGCCAGACAAGATCTGTCAGATCCTTTTTGATCAAAAACAGTGCAACCAGAAGTGACAGGACAGAACCCAGATAACCAAGGCCAAAGCCCCAGCCCGAGACCCTCCCCCGGTATTCAGGACTTGCTATCTCCCTGAGATAGGCATTGTAGAATACGAAACCACCCTCTGTGCCAAAGTTGGCGATAACGATCAGGACAAAGGCAAGTAATACCATCCCCCTCTGTGGCAGGAAGAGAAGAGATGTTGCAAGAACCGCCAGCAGGGTGTAGATTATAAGCAGCACCTTTCTTTTACCTGAGAAGTCTGAGATGCCACCCATGATGGGGGATGTGATGGCAACGGCTGCCATACTTATGGACATGGAGAGGCCCCACCAGAGGTCTGCCTCTGAACTTGTGCTGGCGATCTCCCTTGAGAAGTAGACAGGAAAGACAACAGCAGCCACAACTGCCGAGTAGGAAGAGTTTGCAAAGTCATAGAGGCACCATGAGAGTATCTGTGCCCTTTTATTCATTACCTCATGCTTATCTCGTGAACCATCTCTACCAGGGTCTTTGCCATCTCCGGGGGTGTCTGAGGAAGTATCCCATGACCAAGGTTGAATATATGCCCCCTGGCACGTCTACCCTTTCTGATGATATCCTCAACCTTCCTCCTCAGCAGTTCAGGCTCTGAGAACAGGGCGAGGGGATCAAGATTTCCCTGGACAGGGAGGTCTTTTCCGAGTCTTGTGATGGCTCTACCCATATCCACCCTCCAGTCAATACCTATCACATCAGCCCCTGAGGTGCGGACAAGCTCAAGGAGACCACCACAGTTGTTGACAAAATAGATAAGGGGCACGTCAAATGAGCCAAGTGCCTC
>DROX01000054.1 GCA_011321725.1 Nitrospirota bacterium
AGAAGAGCCAGGAAGAACTGACGAGACGCCAGGATGAGATTAAGAAAGAGCTTGACAGGCTGTATACACTGAAAAACAGGATTGTTGGGATAATCAGGGCAACTGGGCAGCCCTAAAACACCCCTGTAAAAGAACAGAGCAGGTGGGCTTCATTTTCTGCAGCCAGGCTGATAAAATAGATTACAATCCAATAACAGGACAACCTGAGAGGAACAATCATGTATGTCTATATGAACGGAGAGTTCATACCTGAAGAGAGGGCCTGTGTATCCCCCTTTGACAGGGGTTTTCTCTACGGGGATGGTGTTTTTGAAACCCTCCGTGCCTACAACGGAAGGGTCTTCAGACTGAATGAACATTTACAACGGTTAAGGGCAGGCCTTGAGTATCTGCACATAAGGCCCGAGGGGCTTGACAGGATTGAGGAGATACTTTATGAACTCCTCTCCTTAAATTCAATCAGCGATGCCTATGCAAGGATCAGTGTAACACGGGGAAGTACCGGCAGGGGGATTAATATTGACCGGGACAGCCCTCCTAACATTGTTGTATTCACAAGGCGGGTATATCCGCCCGGTGAGGACTTATATGAACAGGGGGTTGAACTGGTCATTTCAAAAAGAATAAATCAAAGGCTCCCCGATGAGTACAACCTGAAATCACATAGCTTCTTGAATTACATCCTGGCAAAATATGAGGCCACATATAGGGGTGCCTATGAGGCGATCCTCCTTAACCGGGAAGGGCATGTGACCGAGGGAAGTGTCTCCAATATATTCTGCGTAAAAGAAGACAGGCTTTATACCCCGCCGCTCAGATCAGGTGTCCTAAGGGGCATTACAAGAGAGGTGGTGAAAGGGCTGGCAGGCATGGCAGGACTCAGCCTGGCAGAGAAGGAGCTTCTGCCCGGTGAGCTGATGGAGGCTGAAGAGGTTTTCATCACGAACACCATTATTGAGGTGCTTCCCGTCAGGGAGATAGAGGGCAGAAGATTCGGTGTGGGGAGTGCCACAAAGACCATCCAGGGGCTTTACAGGGAGCTTGTTAAAAGGGAATGTGGAGGATAAGAGGTTGAAGAAACAGCATGTATGTTGATATCATTATTACTATGAGTAGACCCTCTATCATGGTCCTTACGGTCACCCTGATATTTCTTGCCCTAACAGGGGCCTTACCGGTCTCAGTCCACGCAGAAGGGAATGTGCCCTATTTCACCAATGAGGATCTCCAGAGATATTCCAGAGGGGGTGATGCTGAAAGGGATATCCCTGAGAGAGCTACAGAACAGGGGCAGGAGACAACAGGGGATTATGCCCGGGAAAAGGATGAAACCTCTGTTAACAGGTTTGCCATCAGGTACAGGGCCTTTGAGGGAAGCACAAGGAGGATCATCATACCCGTGACCATCAATGGCCAGTACACCGCAGAGATGGCCATTGATACAGGGGCATCTGATGTGATCATCTTTGAAAGACTGGCAAAAAAGATGGGAATCCTCGGCAAGGATGAGGGGAGTGTCCTGTGGCAGGCTGCAGGGATTGGTGGTACAACCCCTGCTATACTGACCATCCTTGACTCTGTAAGCGTGAAGGATGCCACAGAGGAGATGGTACCCGTTATTATCACAAAGGATCTTTCAAGGGAGTTTGACGGACTCATCGGCCTGGATTTCATGGCCCATTATTCTATACGGATAGATAATCGGAAGAGGCTGATCGTCTTTGAAGAAAACAGAGAAGCCCTTAATCTACCAGGAGGGAGAGATGTACACTGGTGGAGAAAGAACTTCAGGAGATTCAGTTCCCTCCGCAGGGCCTGGTCAGACTATATTGAGTACCTCAACAGCCTCAGTATTGATGAGAGAAGACTCAGTGAATTGAAGAGGTTTGCCAGGAAACAGCTTGAAGAGTCAGAACGGCTCTTCTACAGGCTGAACTCCTATGCCTCAGATGTGGGAGTGCCCATGCAGTGGAGGCAGTATTGACGGGGGGTTGTCCTTCCATCTCTTAAGCTCCTGGAGGGCGAATCTGTCTGCAAAATCCTCAATCTCACTCTTCAGGCGGAAGAGTTCACGCCTCTTTGAGAGTGAGTGCCTGTCACCCGAGATGGTATGGTTAATCACAGCGGCAAAGAAGTTCCTGTTTCCAGTTCCTGATGTGTGGCCTATCTCATGGAGAAAGAGAAAGGGGTAGACATCTTCCGGTGGAATCCATGTACCCAGCTGAAGCGAGAGCCTCTGTGAGGCCTCTTCGGTATTTATGTAGGGGTTGATATGGATTGCAAAGGACCTCTTGTGACTCCTGCTCATTGTACAGAAGGCATATCTGCCATCAGACCATGAGCCATCAGGCCGGTCACCGGTGGTTGTTATGTAATCAACATCATACCGGATGGCATAGTCCATCATCTTCTGGAGATCAATCTTCGGCTCCAGCAGGGAAGAACTTCTCCGGTGGTTTATGTAATCCTCTGTATATATCCTTCCCGAATGATTGGGTTTGTATGTTGCCACACACCCAAACAGGGGAAGTTCAAGGGCAAAGTCCTCTCCAGACACCCTCTGGAGCCTGGCCTTCCTTGCCAATATTAAAAGGATAAACAGGGCGGTGGCAAAACCAGAGATGTAGTATAAAACACTGCCATGCATAGTAACCCTCCTGTATATTACATCAATGGGTACTGTTTATCAGACCCGTCAGATAGGTAGTCCAGCTCTCAAGACCCTCTGAGGTCTTGCAGGATACCTCAAATATCTCCATATCCCTGTTTAATGCCCTGGCACGCTCCTTGAGGCTCTCCATATCAATATCAAGATGAGGCAGAAGGTCTATCTTGTTTATCACAAGTGCCTTTGACTGCTGAAACATGAGGGGATACTTGAGGGGTTTGTCCTCACCTTCGGTAACACTCAGGAGCATGACCTTCATATCCTCTCCCACATTGAACTCAGCAGGGCAGACAAGGTTGCCCACATTTTCAATGAAGAGCAGATCAAGTTCGCCAAGGGGCAGCTCCGGAAGCACCTCCTGGATCATGTTTGCATCAAGATGGCAGGCACCACCGGTGTTTATCTGCACAACAGGCACACCTGTTGACTGGATCCTCTCGGCATCCTCTGTGCCGGTAATATCACCCTCTATTACACCCACCCTGAGGTGGGGCTTTAACAACTCAATGGTTCTTACCAGCAGCGATGTCTTGCCAGCTCCTGGCCCGCTCATGAGGTTTACAACAAAAAGACCCTTCTCCTTGAAAAGCCTCCTGTTCTCGGTAGCTATCCTCTCATTTGCCTCCAGGATTCTTGTTACAACCTTTACCTTCATATTCCTCCTCCACATCAAGCTCTATAATTTCAAGTTCCCGTCCCTGTGTGATCTTGAAGGATACACTGCCACAAAGAGGACACTCCAGGATATAGTCTCTCTCTGTTGTGAAGTTATTCTTGCAGTCCAGACATACTCCACCAAGGGGCACTTCTTCAATGAGGAGATCTGCATTGTCGGCAATGGTGTCCTTCCTGACTATCTCAAAAGCGAACCTCAGGGCCTCAACAACTACGCCAGAGGCCCTTCCGATCCTGAGTGATACGGAGTTGACCCTTCTGAAACCATGCTCTCGGGCATTCGCTGTTATTATATCCAGGATCCCCTGGGCTATTGAGACTTCATGCATCAGGCCTCATGGGCCTTTTCTTTTTCCTTCTTGAAGGCCTCTTTACCAGCTTCTATGGCAGAGGATATGGCTGATTTCTTCTCACTGATAACCTCTTTGCCCTTCTCAACGGTTGTTGTAAGCTTTTCCTTGCCTGTCTCAAGCCCCTTGGTTACCTTTTCCTTTACCTCTTCAGCATACTCCGCACCCTTTTCCTTGGCCTCCTCGGTAAGGTCCTTTATCTTCCTTCTTGTCTCAGCACCAGACTGTGGTGCCAGTAAAAGGGCAGCACCAGCCCCCACAAGGCCACCCAACAGGAAGGCAAACAACATTGAACTGACGCTGTATCCATTCCTTTCAGGCATAATTAACCACCTCCTTTTGTTGTTAGGTTCTTAATAAATACCATGAGACCTGTCTTGAACCCCTCTCTCAGACCAGCGATGGTGGCATTCGTCTCCTTCTGGATGTTATAGAGAAAGTCCCTCACACCGTAGAGGGTCTTCGTTGTATCTTCAAGTACAGTGGAGATCTCTCTGACATTATGCGTAACAGATTCAACATCCTCTGTGATGGCCTTCATGTTATTCAGGGTCCCCCTCAGCTCCTCCATTGTTGGAAGGAGTTGTCCCTCTGTGCGATCCATGAAGAGGTTGAATCTCTCCAGGGTCTTTTTGATCTCAAATATAAGAGGGATGAGAAAAACAACAAATGCCACAACTGCAAGTGCAATTATTATAAGTGCCAGTTCTCCTATCATGAGTTCATTATAGCAAAAGTCGGTTGAAATGTGAAGATTTTTAAACGCCCCATCGGGAGCTGAGGCCTCTCTCCCAAATCCATATATTGATTATGTTAAAATCGTAAGGAAAAACCATGCTTCTTATACACCGGACCATAACAAAAGAGCTGATCATATCCTTTGTGGTTCCCCTCTTTGGGCTCAATATCATCCTTATGATGGAAAAGATACTCAAGCTCAGCAGGATACTCACGGGGATAGGTGCCACAGTTCTTGACTTCTTCAAGATCATTATCCTTATCCAGCCTGCACTCCTCCTCTTTACAATACCACTGGCCTTCTTTGTTTCTGTGCTGGTCACCTATGGGAGGATGAATATGGACAACGAGATAGTAGCGCTTCGTTCCTCAGGGATGACCTTTGGTGTTCTTTACAGGCCTGTCTTCTTGCTATCAGTGGTATTACTCCTGATTTCCCTTGCAGTCAGCATCTACATAATGCCACGGTCACATTCAAGACTGAGAGAGACCATGAACAGCCTGCTCAAACAGAGGATAGTCATGGCAATTGAACCTGGTGTATTCTACGACTCCTTCAAGGGTTTCATGATACTCGCGAGGGGCAAAAAACCAGATGGTGAATACAGGGGGATTTTCCTCTACGACGAATCAGGCAAGAAAGAGAACAAGATGATTTATGCAAGGAGTGGAAAGATCATAACGGATGATGAGATGAAGACATACTTCAGACTTGCTGACGGGCTTGCCCATATTGTGAAGGGCACAACAAGCACGGTGATAAAGTTCAGGGAGTATACCCTTAACCTGTCGGTAGAGGATGAACTTATGGGCAGAAAGAAAAACGACATGACCATCATGGAGTTGTATGAAAATGCCCGCAATAAATCCAACAGAAAGAGGATGGACTACTATATAGAGCTTCACCGTCGGTTCTCTTTCCCCCTGCTTCTGCTTGTATTTGCAATCCTGGCACCTCCACTCTCCTTGATATCAGGCAGGAGCGGAAGGGTGTCAGGCCTTTTCATGGGACTTTCCGTGTTTACCCTCTACTATATGGTACTGCTTTACTTTGAGAATCTTGTGCGGACAAACAGGCTGAACCATTTATTCTGCTGGATGCCATTATTGATACTCCTGCTGGTATCGGTTGTTATGTACAAGAGGAAGAATGGATAAGGTCAGAAGACTGTATATAAAGGAGTTTCTGCTCCTCTTCACAGGCATCACAGCATGCCTGGCTGTACTCTTTTCGGTCTTTTCAGTTGTGGAAAAGGCTGACGAGCTTATAAGGGCCTCAGTCTCTCCAAAGGGGTTTGTC
>DROX01000055.1 GCA_011321725.1 Nitrospirota bacterium
AGAAACACTGTGGTTCCAATATAGCCCCTGACGGTACACTCTGGGTCTCTGACATGGCTGACGGTCATGTATATGTCTATGATCCAAAGACTCACAAACTTGCAGACAGCTTTCCTGTAAGCAAATCAATCTGCGGCATTGATTTCTCAAAGGATGGTAAGGTTGCCTATGTCTCGGACATGCCCGGTGGATTTGTGAACATTGTTGATGTAAAAACTAAGAAGGTCATTGGGAAGATAGAAGGAGTAGGTAACTTCATCCATCGTGCAAGGCTTCGTCCTGGTACAAATGAACTCTGGCAGTCAGAGGGCAACGAGCTCAAGGCGGGCAAACCCTACGGAGTTGGTTATGCCGAGGCAGGCGGTGCACCCGGTGGTGTCAGCATTGTTGATGTAAAGACCGGCAAGGTGAAGGACTTCATCATCACAGGTGGTAATCCTCATGATGTAGCGTTCACACCAGATGGTAAATATGCCCTTGTGGCGGTCAGGCAGGTTCCAGAGCAGGATGACAGCGGTATAGTGGTAATTGATGCCAACAAGAAGAGGATTGTAAAGGTCTATTCAGCCTGCAAGAAATGCCATGGTGCAATTGGATTTGAGGTTCCAAAGGACAAGGATGGCGGAAGACCCTTCCTCTGCGGTATTGATGTAAACTGGAATGAGAGAGGCTTTAGCAAGGCCTGCGAATAATCACCAGTCCCGGGGAAAGGATCTGACCTTTCCCCGGGAATCCTGATAATAGGCCTTTACGAACCTTAAGACTCTTCAAATAAATGAATAAAAAACTGTTATTATACATCTCACTTGTGCTGTGTTTAACTATTGTGTTCTTTGTCCTGCTGCCCCTTCAGATGAACAACCAATCTACAGGGCAGCTGAGCCTTGATGTATGCAAAAAACAGATCAAATGCATCCAACTTATTGGTGCTTATATACCCATAATTAACACCTTTGTACCTGCCCCACCACAGTATCAGTTAATCAGACATAGGGGGTATATCCAATCTCTCTTTCCCCCGGTTGTTGAAATATACAAGCCACCTGTCTGAGTCAGCACTATAGCCACACACCTAAAGATGTTATTTATATTTAATATGTATGTTATTATATTTATTATCTGATTTTACACTGCATCATGAAGAAGGGAGAGAAGGAGTTGAAAAGACTGAAACTTTCACATATAGCACGTAAAAATATAAAGAGGAAGTTTTTCAGGAGCATCTCCATTATTCTGTCTGTAATGGTGGTGGCGGCTACACTTTTCTCTGTTACCACCGTAATGGACTCCGTGGAGACAAGCATTGAGAAAGGCACTGCAAGGCTTGGTGCTGATATCATGGTTGTGCCTGCAGAGGCAGAGGCACAGGCAAAGACAGCCCTGCTTGCTGGAGAGCCCTCCACCTTCTACATGGACAGGTCAATTGAGGACAAGGTCAGAAAGGTAAAGGGGGTAAAGGCGGTTGCGAGTCAGATATTCCTGCAGACAGCCCAATACAGGTGCTGTGACGTATCCAACATGCTTCTTATCGGCTTTGATCCAGAGCATGATTTCACAATAATGCCCTGGCTTTCAAAGGAACTGACAAGGCCCCTTGGCACTGATGAGGTAATAATGGGAAGGGGGCTGACTGCATATGATGTGGGTTCAAGGATAAAGTTCTACGGAAAGTATTTTGAGGTAGTGGGAATGCTGGAGGAGACGGGTATGAAGTTCATTGATAACTCTGTATTCATGCCCTATGCAGCAATGGAGAAACTGGCAGAGGAGTCCAAGCACAAAAAGGACGTAAAGGCTGCAAACCTTCCTATAAACAAGGTCTCCACTGTGCTTGTTCAGGTTGACCCTGAGATAAGCCCCCAGAGGGTGGCGATCTTTATTGAACATGACATCCCCGGTGTCAAGGCCATAGTCTCAGAACAGGTTATCTCATCAGTAAGAAGACAGTTGTTCATCCTCCTGAGGAGTATACTTTCCATTAGTATTATACTCTGGGTAATGGCGCTGCTTCTGATCGGGGTGGTCTTTTCCATGATTGTCAATGAGAGACAGCGTGAGATCGGTTTGCTCCGAGCCATGGGTGCAAAAAGGGGCAGTATATTCAGGTTGATAATGACCGAGGCATCCATCCTCTCAATTATAGGTGGTGTCGTGGGTATAGCAATAGGTGGAACATTCCTGTATACATTCAAGGGGTTCATCAGGTCATCCCTCAATATCCCCTATCTGTGGCCTTCCGTGGCTGAATATGCTGTGCTTGTAGCGGGATGCCTTGTGCTTTCGTTCCTGACAGGTGCTGTGGCTGCACTGTGGCCTGCCATCCGTTCAATGAGGATGGAGCCCTATGAGGCCATAAGGAAGGGGGAGTGATCTGATTTCATATTCCGGCTTTAAGATATATGTCTTAAGAATTGACAACACAGGAGGATTTGATGATTGAGGTAAAGGACCTTACAAAGACATACAAGGTTGGAAGTGATGTAATAAAGGCTGTTGACCATGTGAACCTGGTGGTTCAGGATGGTGAATTCATCTCCATCCTTGGTCATTCCGGCAGCGGAAAGACCACGCTCCTGAGTCTGATTGGCGGGCTTACAAAACCTGATTCAGGCACCGTAAGGATTGATGGTACAGACATCTGGGCAATCAGTGACAACGAGCTTTCTGAACTGAGAAACAGAAAGATCAACTTCATATACCAGTTCGCAAGCCTGATCCCCACGCTGAATATTATAGAGAATGTACTTGTGCCAACTGCCTTCAGGCCAAAGGATGAAAGGGTCAACTATTTTGATCATGCCATGGAACTGCTTGAGATGGTGGGTATCAGGGACAAGGCATACTCCTATCCTGCTCAGCTAAGTGGCGGTCAGCAGCGGAGGGCTGCCATTGCACGGGCATTTATAAACAATCCGGAGATACTGCTTGCAGATGAACCAACAGGAGACCTTGATGAGGAG
>DROX01000056.1 GCA_011321725.1 Nitrospirota bacterium
CGATGGCTCCCTGTCCAATGGCAGGCAGGATCAGTTCCGGGGATATCCTCTCTGTTATCCTTTCTTCCCATCCAAGCCTTTTCACACCTGCTGTGGCAAGTATTATTGCGTCAAACTGTCCCTCATCCAGCTTTCTGAATCTTGTGTCCACATTTCCCCTCAGCTGGAGGATCTTCAGGTCAGGCCTCATGTGGAGTAGCTGACATGACCTCCTGAGACTGCTTGTGCCTATAACAGCACCTTCGGGTATCTCCCTGAACTCCCTGATTGTGAATTCTTCCCCCTTTTTCCTGGATATAAAGGCATCGCGAGGGTCCTCCCTGCTGCATACAGCCCCAAGGTGAAGCCCCTGGGGCAGCATGGTGGGTACGTCTTTCATGCTATGCACAGCAAGGTCAACCTCGCCTCGCAACATTGCCTCCTCAATCTCCTTGACAAAAAGCCCCTTACCACCCACCTTGGCGAGGGGAACATCAAGGATCTTATCCCCTGTGGTCTTTATCTTTTTTATCTCTACTTCCAGATCAGGCGCTATGTGCAAAAGCCGGGCCTTCACCCATTCCGCCTGCCAAATTGCAAGCCTGCTACCCCTGCTACCTATTACAACCTTCTTTTTCTTCACTGGTAGGCTCCTGTCTATGGTTTTTTTTGTCTTTGGGTGCATCAAGACCGTAGAGCGTCCTGATCGTTGCAATCAGTACATCACGGTCCTCCCTGTCATCCTTGAGTGCCACTGTCGGTGGGTGTAGCAACTTGTTTACCACCGCACTCACGGTTGTTTCAATTAACCTCTTCTGTTTTTCATCAACCTCACCAAGCCTGTTCATCAAACGCCGCAGTTCTGCCTGCTTTATCTCTTCAGCAAAACTCCTGAGTGCAACAATTGTTGGAACCGCATCAAGAGACTCAAGCCATCGCCTGAACTTCACCACCTCCTCGTTGACTATCTCCTCTGCCTTTTCTGCCTCCCTCTTACGCTCCGTTATGTTTGCATCAACCACCCCCTGCAGGTCGTCCACATCGTAGAGATAGACGTTGTCAAGCCTGTTTATCTCAGGGTCAATGTTTCTCGGCACGGATATATCTATTATGAAGACAGGTCTGTGTTTTCTCTTCTTCATGATTGCCTGCATCTCTTTCCTGTAAAGGATATAGGAGGGAGCCCCGGTGGAGCAGATGATAATGTCCCTGTGGACAAGCTCCTCTTTGAAGTCTTCAAACCTGACAGCCCGTCCACAGAACTGCCTTGCAAGCTCCACACCCCTTTCATATGTCCTGTTTGCAACTGCCACATCCCTTACACCATTATTTATAAGGTGCCTTGCGGCAAGCTCGGCCATCTCACCGGCTCCAAGGAGCATGAAGGTCTTCTCGGAGAGGTCTTCAAATATCTTCCTTGCGAGCTCTACAGCCGCATAACTTATTGAAACAGCATTCTCGGCAATCCTGGTCTCCGTCCTGATCCTCTTTGCCACGGAGATGGCCTTCTTGAAGAGCTTGTTTAACAGCACCCCCGTGTATTTCCTCTTGAGCGAATACTCAAAGGCATCCTTTACCTGCCCCAGTATCTGGGGCTCACCCACAACCATTGAGTCAAGGCTTGAGGCCACCCTGAAGACATGCCTTACCGCCTCATCATCAGCATATATATATAGATGTTTTGCAAGCTCCTGCTGGTTGACGCCGTGAAAGCCTGCGAGAAACTCCACTACGTAGTGTCGTACCCTTTCTGGATCAGCACACTGAAGATAAAGCTCCACCCTGTTACATGTGGACAGGATAACCGCTCCCTCAATATCAGGGCTTTCAAGCAGACCCCTCAGGCCTTTTTCCAGCTTTGGGCCATCAAAGGCGACCCTTTCCCTGATCTCCACAGGTGCTGTCTTATGGTTTAAGCCTGTAATCAGTAGTCTCATTGTAGATAGCTATGATCCCCTTTGAGAATCAGGTTCACCCCGAAGAATGTGAAGATAACAGCCAGGAAGCCGATAATTGACAGATAGGCTGCCTTCCTGCCCCGCCAGCCAGCCCTTAGCCTTGCATGAAGTACAAAGACATAGATAAACCATGTGATCAGTGACCATGTCTCTTTAGGGTCCCATCGCCAGTAGCTTCCCAGCGCACTTTCTGCCCAGATGGAGCCGGTAACTATGGCAAGGGTAAGGAGCGGAAAGCCTATGCTTATCAATCTGTAGTTTATCTCGTCAAGACTCTGGAGGCTTGGCAACCGCTGAAAGAGGCTGCCAAGGTGTTTTTTCTTGACAAAGTGTTCCTGAACAAGATACATCAGGCCTATGCCTGCTGCCATGGCAAAGGCTGCATCACCCAGAAAGGCAAGGATGGTATGCACAGCAAGCCATGAACTCTGCAACAGAGGACTCAGGGGTTTTATTCCCCGCGGCAGTATTGACGAGGATAGCATGATCAGAAAAACCACAGGCATTATAAAGGAGCCGAGCAGCCCCACCTTATAGCGATATTCAATATAAAAAAATAGCAGGACGATACACCATGAAAAGAAGGATGATGCCTCATGCATGTTTGTAATGGGAAGGTGACCGGCTATAATGAATCTCGTGACTATGTTTGCAGTGTGGAAACCAAACCCTACTGCGGCAAGTATCAGTAGCAGCCTTGTTGTGGCCCTGCTGCTTTTGAATAGCTCCACCACACCCACAATGGTGGCAGCAAAGTAAAAGGTGAGGGCAAGCTCAAAGAGGATAACCATCAAAAGCACCCCAGCTCACAGCTTGTTATCTTTATACCCTGCTCATTCAATATCTCCCCTATCTCTCTGTAAGTGATGCCTTCCTCCTCAGCTATACGCCTTGCAAGGGGGCAGGGCATCCTGCCATCTTTACTGAGTGACCGGACCCGTTCAACGAGCCTATCCTTTTTGTCCTTCATCAGTGCCACCTCCACCCTTCTGATCAGTTCTGTTTCTGCTTCTGGTGTGGTTATCTCAATTGCAGGAGATTCCCCGGAAAAATCACCACCACCCCTTGTAACCACGATATCCACCCTTGAGAGCAGGCCTTGTGCACTCTCTTTTATTCTGCTCTGGTCCTCACCAAAAACAAATATTACTACATCGGGAGAGAAAAACTCAATTGGAGAATTCCCTTCAATTATAACACCTTGGACGTCTCCAACCATTGAGAGGGCGATCTCAAGGGGCTCTTTAAGCTGGTCCTGCGGGGACTGTACCCAGATCACCTTCTCAGCCCCTGCCTGTTTCATCCGCCATGTATCTTTACCTTCAATATCACCAGAGGCAGTGGGCTCACTCACGGTTGTATAAAATGCTGTCCGGGTGTATTTGATGGCAGCCCATCTGCCTTGAAGATTCCTCAGAAGCAGTTCAGCAATATAGGTCTTGCCACACCCGCTGTGGGCACCACATACGGCGATGATCTTTTTTTTCATATATCTATTTTAACTATTTATTAAAGAATTTTGCCTGATTATCCGATAAAACATAAGAAAAAAAATGTTTGTAATTATCGGTATAGGTGTGGTGCTCGGAGCGGTGGTTGGCGGATACCTGATGGAGCACGGGAACCTCTCTGTGCTTTTTCAGCCTGCAGAAGTTGTGATCATATTTGGTGCAGCCCTGGGCTCCCTGATCATTGCATCGCCACCAAGGGTGCTCGCTCTCATCATAAAGAGCATTGGAAAGCTTTTCGGTTCCGGCGGGATGGGGAAGGCCGGATATCTTGAGCTATTGACACTCCTTTACCATGTATTCTCAAAGATAAGGAAGGAGGGCCTCATATCGGTAGAGGCTGATATTGAAAACCCTGAGAAAAGCCCCCTCTTCAATAAATACAAAAGGATACTCGCCAACCACCACGCCCTGAACTATCTCTGCGATAATCTGAAGGTGATTGTATCAACTAACGTGCCCCCCCATGAGCTTGACAGCCTGATGGAACTTGATGCGGAAACCCACCACCATGAGGCACTGACCCCTGCACATAAGATCGGCATGGTAGCAGATTCACTCCCGGGGCTTGGTATAGTTGCAGCAGTGCTTGGCGTTGTGCTTACGATGGGAAAGATCAGTGAACCACCCGAGGTGCTTGGCGAAAGCATAGGTGCGGCGCTTGTGGGTACATTCATGGGAGTTCTCATGTGTTATGGCTTTGTTGGTCCTATAGCTGCCAATATTGAGTCAAAGGTGAAGGATGATGGTGTTGCCTTTGAGATAATAAGGGTTTCCCTTGTTTCATTTGTTGGAGGTGCGGCCCCGCAGATGGCTGTTGAGTTCGGCAGGAGGGCCATACCTGCATCGGAGAGGCCCACATTTAACGAGCTGGAGGATACCATCAGGAAGAAATGAAGGACTCAAAACAGATAATAATCAAGAAGGTCAAGAAAAAGGAGAGCGAGGGTCGCCATGGTGGCAGCTGGAAGGTGGCCTATGCAGACTTTGTTACCGCCATGATGGCCTTCTTTCTTCTGCTCTGGCTGATAACCATGGTCTCACCCGAGAAACGCGCAAGGGTGGCAGAGTATTTCAAATACTTCAGCCTCTTCAAGGAGGGTGGTGTCTCAATCATGGAGAAATCAAGCGCCATCTTTAATGAATCAGGAGAGACACCGGCAAAGGTCTTTGCACCTTACCTTGAGCAGAACAACGTAACGCCCGCAGCCCTTAAGGAGGCAATAAAACAGGCTGTGGAAACCCTGCTCAAGGATGTTAAGGAGCAGATACTTGTGAGGGTCGTTGATGAGGGGGTCAAGATAGAGATAGTTGACAAGAACGGTAGCACCATGTTTGAGCTTGGCAGTGCAAACCTGACCAGCACGGCAAAGCAGATTCTGAAGGTCATGGCTGACAATATAAAGATCATCTCCAACCCCCTTTATATTGAAGGCCATACAGATGCCTATTCCTATTCCACAAACCACTACTCAAACTGGGAACTGTCCACCGACAGGGCAAATGCTGCGCGGAGGTTTCTGGAAGAGGCAGGGATTGATCCTGAAAGAATAGTCAAGGTCGTAGGGTATGCAGACAAAGACCCATTGATAAAGGAAAACCCCCTTGATCCAAGAAACAGGAGGATAAGTATAACCGTGTTATTCAAGGATAACAAGAACAAGAAGAAGTAGATTCCATTACACAGTTCCAGCTTTACCCACCAAGCCATCTTGTGCTATTCTTTAATAACTGAATGAGGATATTTTTTCAATGAGCAGGGCTTTATCAGGCGATCTTGAGGACCTACACATCGTGGATATCATCCAGCTTCTTCATACCACGAGGAAGTCAGGCACTTTTACTGTAAAGAGGCCTGACAAGGGCAGGAGCAGGATTGTCTTCAGCAATGGCTACATAGTCTCTGCAAGCCATCTGGACAACAGGATATGTATCGGCACGGTCCTTCTCAAGATGGGGCTTATCAATGAGAAACAACTCCAGGAGGCGCTGGAACTACAGAAAAAGGCTGGTGAGAAGAAACAGCCCATCCTTACAACACTGATGAACATGGGTGTCATCACAAGGCAGAAGGCAATCCAGGGGCTGAAGAAGCTCATAGAAATAACCCTTGTGGAGCTGATCGGATGGAAACACGGTGAGTTTACCTTTGAGCCTGACTCCATAAAGGTCTCTGAAAGATGCGACTACCTGCCCGGTGAGATGGAGGAGGATATAAACCTTGATGCCCAGATGGTACTGATGGATGCACTGAGGGTTTATGACGAGAGACAGCGCGACATATCCATGGGCAGAGAGGTTCCCTCCTATGAGGAGGTCTTTGCAGGCATGGAGTCTTACGCGGAAGTGGATAGTGGAGTAAAACCGGAACAATCAGTTGAGACAGAGGAGGAGGCCAAAAGGATCACACCAGAGGACCTTGGCCTTGACAGTATAGACCAGCTTAAGAGAAAGCTTCCCCGCACGCTGCTGGACCGTGAGAGTTTTGATCCCGGGCAGATTCATCGCAACCAGATCAGGGAGATGCTTTCGGAATTTTCTGCTGCCGAACAGAACAGGTTGATAGACTTCCTTGAGGGTGAGAAGGCCTTTGGCATAATCAAACAATCGGGTACACACAAAAGGTGGATTGCTGGTGCCATTTTACTGCACAGATCAGAGCCCCTGCTTAAACACTCTGTGATGACCATGTATAAAAGCAGAGGGACCCCTGTATTCTGCACAGAAAGGGCTGAAGAGGTCATACACTATGTGAACCAGTTTCTTGGCAAGTCAGTCATCCCCCTTGTCGTTATTGATAACCATAGAGATGATGCTACCACACCACCTGAGAACCTTATGGCGAGGCTGAAGACAGATTATCCAGAGGTGCCGATTATTAATCTCTTGCCTGGTAATGACTATCAAAGAACACTCCAGGCAATCCGTGATGGTGCCAGGGCTGTACTGCCAAGACCATCCCCCCAGGAAAAGGAGAGATTC
>DROX01000057.1 GCA_011321725.1 Nitrospirota bacterium
AAAGTCTGCTGCTGTAATAGCTGTCTTCTCTGTATACAACTTTGCAAACCCTACATTGCAGTGCGTGTCAATGGCTGTCTGCTGGTATATCTTTCCTACCCCCTTTATCCAACCTACATAAAATGTATCCTGCCCCACCAGAAATCCAGGATGATAGCTCTCTATCTCTCCTATCGCTTCCTTCTCTTCCTTTGCTTCCTCTAATGCCTGCACCTGGCTCTCTGTCAGTATATTGCCTTCCTCTGATGCCCACTTCTCAAGTCTCTTAAGACGAAGTTTCCTGTTCTCAAGCCCGTGCCGTAGCCAGATGCTTCTTACCCCTCCAGGACTTAGTATTATCCCTTCCTTCTTCAGTTCATTAGAAACCCTGGCCTGTCCATGAGTAGGATACTGAAGAGAGTATTCAAGAACCCTTTCTTCTATCTCAGGTGCTACACGGTTGGCTATCCTTGGTTTGTTACGGGCCTTCTCTAAAAGACCTTCTATGCCTTCTTCTTCAAGTGCCTTCTTGATGTCGTAGTAGTGTTGACGGCTTACCCCAAGTTTCCTACAGGCTTCACTGATGTTGCCAAGTTGTTCTGCAAGTTCAATAATGTTTAGCTTGCGTCTTATGATATACTGTTGTTGAGTCATGTGCCTTCCTCCTTTGTTAAATTTTTTGGGTTCGACTATTTTAACTTAACCGGAAGGCCATGGCTCTTTTTTTCTCAAAAACAAGCCAAACTGTCAACGCAATTCGTGACTAAGCCAATTTCAACTTTGTTTTCCTTGTTAATTCGGCTCTGCTCGCGACTACGTTGATAGCATATTCGTCTGACAAGAACCTACTGCCTCTCGAACTTTGTGGAAAGCATCTATCTATTATTGCGCTGCTGGCGCTTCTTGGAGCCGTTGTTTCTGTTGTCTGGTTCTTCTTGCTGCTAAGTGCAAAACGGTATGAGGATCGTCTAATTGATGACATAGACCGTATATTGGCGGATGTAGACAGGTTTAAAGCTAAAGTTAAAGGCTATTCCGATCGTTCCGCTGGTACGAAGTCGATTAAGGCAACGATCTATGCAAGGATTATCCCATGGATGTTCGTTATTTTTTGGTTGGTTTTATTTATCGCCAGCCTCTAACCCCTATAAGGCCTTCTTTTGAAGATATTTTGGGTTAAAACATCTTACCTCATTGAGGTATAATTAAGGAGGCTTTAATTAGTATCAAATCGCTTCAGCGGACAGGCAATAGCCTCCGCTGATTTTGACGTTCGCTAAAACAAAATGCAAAGATATATTATTGCCTTTAAACCCAAAGCCTTAAAAGATGGCAAAAGAATTCCAAAAAGTATCTTGCTCGAATATTTGAAGCAATAGAAAACCTATCTGACGGGTTGAAAGGAGATGTGAAGCGTTTAACTAACTATTCTCCTGAGTATCGCTTGAGAGTAGGTGACTATAGAGTATTGTTTGAAATAGAAGATGAGAAGATAATAATATATAGAATAAGGCATAGAAAAGAAACGTATAAATAAGGAGAAGAAGATGATTACAATAAGACCAAAAATACTTGAAAAGGATGGAAAGAAAGAGTTTGTGGTTTTGACCTATGAGGAGTTTATAAAAATACAAGAAGAACTGGAAGATTATGAAGATTTAAAAGAGCTCAGAAAAGCAAAACAGGAAGAAGCAAATGCCCCCGCGGTTGATTTAAAAAAGGCGAAAAAAGAATTAGGATTAGAATAGCTAACACCTATAAGTCCTCACTTTGTCAAGAGAAAAAGACGCTCCCGGGGAAATATTGATTAAATCCAATTTCCTTGATGTTATGGTAAAATATAAAAAACAATAACGCGAGGTAAGCGATGAGTACGGTAAAAGAAGAAGTTAAAACTTTACTTGAAAGACTTCCAGACGATTGCACTATGGAAGATATACAATACCATCTTTATGTCTTAGAAAAAATCCAAAAAGGAATAGAGCGCGCTGAGAAAGAAGGGACTATTTCCCATGAAGAGGCTAAAAAGAGATTAAGTAAATGGCTTACAGAGTAGTATGGTCTCCAGAAGCGATAGAAGATATTGAGTCTATTGCAGATTATATAGAAAGAGATTCAAAGTTTTATGCAAAGTCAGTAGTGAACAAAATTTTTCAATCAACAGAGAAATTAAAGAATTTCCGAAAATTGGAAGAGTTGTTCCAGAAATCGGGAGGGAAGATATAAGGGAGTTGATAGTTTATAGTTATCGTCTTGTCTATGAGGTGAAAGAGAGACAAATATTAATAATTGCAGTGATACATGGTAAAAGACAGTTTGAAGATGCAATGGAAGAATACAGAATTTCATAGCAACCCTTTCCTGCGGGCGGCAACGTTGCCAGAAATTGGCGTTATAAAAAGAAAATGAAAGAACAAAACACCCTATTTGGAATAGCATGGTATAGAAAAGAACAGTGGGAACTTTTAAAAAGCACTGCCGCTGATTTTGAATTAATTGAAGACGCATTTGAAGAGATGGATGGCAAAGAATCCTGACACCACTGGAGTAAAAACTCATAAAAACCTTGCCTCCCTCAGCCCCTCTATCATGGTTGTCACAAAGACAATGGTAAGCCCTATCATCACACCCCATATATTTACAATCCTGAGGTATAGAAGTACTGCAAGGATTATAAAGAGAATCAGGAGTCTGAAAAGACTGAAAAATATTATCCTGCCTTTCATCTGGCTGGCAACCTCAGGGTCTGTAATACCCCTCACACCCCACTGGATACCCTTGAGGTTGGCAAGGGCAAGAACACCACCAACAATTATTCCGAGGGGGAATTTTTTCCAGTCAAAAAGCGCTGATACAAGTGCAGCAATCAAAAGCAGTGCTGCAGATATCCTATTTATCCTCCTTACCATCTCCATTTCTGGCCTGCCTCCTTGCAAATCTGAAGAGTTCCCTGAAGCCTGCGATTATGCCAAGTATAAGGAAGATTATGGTCAGATAGGGTGACGTGCCGAACAGGCTGTCAAGCCCGTACCCTATGGCAAGTCCTATAAATGTAGAAACAACAAGATTCAGCGGTGCTGTGCTTGCCTCAAGAAGGTCCTTCCAGATGTTTCTTGGCTCCTTACCCATGGCTCAGGTCTTCAAAGTCTGTGAGTACAAGTTCCTTTGTTATGCCTCCTATCTCCTTCATGAAGGCTGTCTGTGCCTCCTCTTTGAGCAGATCACAATAATGGGGGACCCAGCTGATTATGTGTAAACTGAAAAATCTCCTCAGAACATCAATCCTGTTATTCTCTATGAGATATGAGACAAAGAGCATCTCAAGCCCTATATGATCGGGTGCAATGGTGGTCATCTCAGGGGCAAGATCAAGACCTGCATCAGCATAAAAGCGGGATACATCTTCAGGAATGGTTCCCTTGATGGAACCATGCTCTGCAATATCTGTGGCATATAATGATTCATAGGGCGGAAGGACAGCTGCGGGTGAGGAGATAAGATTAAAGAAATCCTCCTCTATGTCTTCTGAAGGGTCCATGTCGGGGCTTAGCTCAAACTCCTCGGAGAGTTCATCAAGAATATCCCCTGTGATACCATAAAGATAAAATGATGACAGTACCTTGTATGCCTGGGATAGATCCTGATTAAATGCATCTAATAACATAGGGTTTCTTCTATATCCCTACTATGGAGATGCTGTTGTCATCCGCCAATCTGATCATCTCTTCTTTATGTACAATAATTGCCCTCTCTGCTTCAACAGCAAGTGCTGATGCCTTGACCTCAATCATTGTCTTGATTGTTTCAGTGCCAACCACTGGTACATCATACCTGAAGTCCTGCTGTGGTTTTGCCACCTTCACAACCACTGCCCCGGGTCCGGAAAGCATTCCGCCTCTCCTGATGGCCTCGTCTGTACCCTCTATTGCCTCCACGGCCATCACAGCCCTGTCTTTCACAACCACGGTCTGCCCTATATCAAGCCTTCCGATCTCAAGGGCCATCTTGTAGCCGAACTCTATGTCCGCCTCTGTTGCCCTTGCAGGCTTTGTCTTTGTGATAACGCCCCGGGGCATTATCATCTCTTTTGCAAAATCCATGGTTTCCAGGAGTCTTATCCCCTCTGACTGAAGCTCATCTGTAATGGCCTGAAGTATTGTATCGTCCTTCTTGTCCTTGAGTTTGAAGAGTAGCTTTATTGCCCTTACGTCAGGCTGGATATCGCTTTTGTAGAGGAGTTTCTTGGAAACCTTTCCAGCCATGATGGTCTCTGTTATCCCTGCCTCTTTTAATGTCTTGATGAGCCTTCCCAGCTTTCCTACATTAACCCTCCTTATCTCATCAGCGCATCCATTGGTATGGTCAGCAATTGGTTCCAGGGCTATCATCACAACATGGTATCCCTGTCTCTTTGCCTCTTCAGCCAGTAGACAGGGAAGTGACCCTTTTCCGGATATGATGCCAATCTTTTTCACTTTTCTCTGTCCCCCTATCCTGTCTTCTGAGTTTGAGTTGTCCAAACCCGCAGGTGAAGATTATCCCATTGTGTGCACAGGTTGATTCAGTTAATTACAGGTCAGGTCTTGCAATGCCCCTTCTGTTGGAATTGATAAAATTAATGAGATGTGCAATCTCCTCTGAATAGGGCAGTTCTGCCTGAACCTTCTTGAGCGCCTCCTTCAGTGAAAGCCTTTCCCTGAACAGTATCTTGTAGGCCTTTTTGAGTTCTGATATGGTTTCATCACTGAAGCCGTGTCTTTTCAGTCCCACAATATTGAGACCATAGAGCTTTGCACGGGGCCCTGATGCGATTGTGTAGGGGGGTATATCCTGGATAACCCCTGTAAGCCCGCTTACCATGGCATATGCCCCTATCCTGGTGAACTGATGTGCTGCTGCAAGCCCTCCAAATACAGCGTAATCCTCTACCGTCACATGCCCCCCAAGGGTTGCTGCATTGGCCATTATGATACCACTGCCAAGTTTGCAGTCATGGGCGATGTGCACGTAGGCCATGAGGAAGTTGTTGTCTCCTATATCTGTATATCCATCTCCATCAACGGATGCACGGTGAATGGTGATGTACTCCCTGATCAGATTGTTGCTCCCGATTCTGACACCTGTGGGCTCATCTCTGTATTTCAGGTCCTGTGGAGGAAGTCCAATGGATGTAAAGGGGAATATCCTGCAGGAGCTTCCAATGGATGTATTGCCCTCAATCACAACATTGTTGTGTATCTCTGTGCCTTTCCCTATTTTTACATCTCCCCTGATGATACAGTAGGGACCAACTGTGACATCCTCGTCAAGTTCCACGGATTCATCAATAATTGCGGTGGGATGGACATTGGTTGCCATTTTATAGCTCCTTGTCAGTAATCATGGCTGTGAATTCAGCCTCTGCAACAAGTTTGTCCTCAACATATGCCTTGCCTTCAAAACGCCATATGGTCTGCCTGCCACGGAGCACATTTATTTCCATCCGTAGCTGATCACCGGGGAAGACGGGTTTTCTGAATTTTGCCTTCTCTATACTCAGAAAGTATGTTGCCTTGCCAGACATGCCTGACTTATAGGCAAGCACACCCGAGACCTGGGCCATGGCCTCTATTATGAGTACACCTGGCATTATAGGGTTCCCGGGGAAATGCCCCTGAAAGAAGGCCTCGTTGATGGTGACATTCTTGATTCCCACAATACGTTTGCCTTCCTCAATATCAACTATCCGGTCTACCAGCAGGAAAGGAAATCTATGGGGTAAGGCCTCCATGATCTCTTTAATCCCTACCATTGTCCCGACCTCCTTTTAATTCTTCTATTGCCTTTTCAATCTCCTTCAGCTTTTTATGCATATCAGGAAGATGCTCAAGGGTGGCCCTTACACGTAACCACTTGAAATGGGACATTGCTGGTGAGCCGGAATAGACCCCTTTTTTTACATCTCCCATGACGCCGCTCTGTGCAGTTACAACCGTGCCGTCTTCAATTGTTGTATGGTCAGAGACCCCCACCTGTCCGGCAAGCGTTACATGATTGCCAAGCCTTGTGCTTCCTGCAATACCAACCTGTGCCACTATAATGCAGTGTTTGCCTATATGAACATTATGGGCAATCTGGACAAGATTGTCAATTTTTGTGCCTTCACCTATAATGGTATTTCCCGTGGTTGCCCTGTCAATTGTAACGGATGCACCTATCTCTACATCATCCCCAATTATCACGCCACCTACCTGGGGGATTTTATAGTGTCTGTCACCGTCAAAGACATAGCCAAAACCATCGGAGCCTATCACTGTTCCGGAATGAATCCTCACCCTTGAACCTATCTTCACATTATCGTATATACATACATTGGAAAAGATTGTACAATTAGTGCCTATGCTTACATTATCATCAATAAATACACCCGGATAGAGTATGGTATTGTCTCCCACTGTTACATCCTCTCCTATGTATACAAAGGGAGATATAACTACATCACGGCCGATTTTTGCGGTTTCCGATACATGGGCTTTGTTGCTTATCCCCGGAGCCCTCTTTTTTACAGGATAAAAGACTTCAAGCGCCCTGGCAAAACCTAAAAGGGGATTCTCAACAATGAGCTGGGGTATTTTTATCTCATCAAGGTACTCCCCTGTTATAACAGCGGTTGCACCTGACCGGATAAGGCTGGGCAGGTATTTTTTGTTCTTTATGAATGTAAGGTCACCTTCCCCGGCTGTATCAAGGCCTGAAACACCCCTTATTTCAATCTCTCCGTCGCCTATCAGTCTGGCATTGATCTGTTGCGATATATCCTTCAGCTTCATTTCTTTGTCTTTATCTCTTCATTATACCTCTTGATCACCTTGTCAGTCAGGTCTATGGCATTGTCGGCATACAGTATAAGACCTTCTGCCTTCTCAAGTATTATGGTGTATTTTTCTTCTTTCCCTATCTTCTTTACTACCTTAACAAGGTCTTTCAGGATCTCGTTGGTCAGTTCGGCCTCCTTCTTTTTTACCTCCTCCTGTGAATCCTGGACAAACCTCTTGTACTCCCGTATCTTCCTGTCAAGTTCATCCTGCTTCTTTTTGAGGGCCTCCGGAGAGAGCAGCGAGGCCTGTTTGTCAATCTCTGACTTCAGTTTCTCTATCTCTGCGCCTCTTTCATCAATCACCTTCTGCTTAGCCTTGATTATCTCTTCAAGACTGCTCTTTGCACGTTTGCCACCTTCTGATTCATTCAGCGCCTTTTGCAGATCCACATAGCCTATCTTTACATCAACTGCATAAACCACCCCCTGAAACAGGAGTATCAGAAAAAAGACCATTACGGCTCGCTTCATTTCATCCTCCTTCTATTTTTAATTAAATCTAAAATGCACCACCAAAGGAGAATTCAATCCTTCCCTGGTTTTCATCTTCCCGTCTGTCAAGATTGTAGCCATACTCTATTCTTATTGGACCAAATGGAGACATCCACCTCACACCAGCCCCGGTAGTGTATCTCAGGTCGCGGCCAAAGGTCTCAGATGTGTCATAGGCCCTTCCTGCATCAAAGAAGACAACACCCTTTAGTTTCACATCAGTGATGAGAGGGAAGATATATTCTAAATTCACGATCAGTTCCTTGGTGCCACCAATGGGGTCGCCATTGTCATCTTTTGGACCACCATCACCAAAGCCGAGCCCTCTGATTGTATAAAGACCTCCAACATAAAACCTTTCATAGAGCGGAAGCTTGTGGTTGAACAACCCCGTGGCATACCCGATGCGGCCCCTTGCTGCAAAGGTGGTCTCTCCAATTGGGAAGAACCAGGAGGAATCTATGAGACCCTTTATAAAATAGTTGTCCCCGCCAAGGCCAGCATATGTGATGAAAAGCGAGTTCCTTGAACCCCTGTGAGGATCAAGATAATTGTCTCTTGAGTCCCTTGATATGGCCGGGGTGATGCTGCTTGTGGTATTGGTACCCTCCTGATCCTTGATAATATTTGATGCATCCTGATCAATATTTGAGATGGTAACATTCTCATATTTGTAAGTCAGACTGGTGCTCCAGAAGTCGCCAAATCTTTTGCCAAAACCCACTGTTCCACCGGTAGCCTTTCTGTCATAAGCGATATAGTCACGCTGGGTTCTGTAGAGACTCAATGAGAATGATAGCGGTTTGTCCATGAACCAGGGGTCTCTGTAGGATACCTCATAGAATGTGGAGCGACCTCCAAACTCACCCCTTACTTTCAGATACCTGCCAGTGCCGAAGAGATTTGCCTGGGTTACATCAATCATTGCAACAAACTTGTCTATAGAGCTGTATCCGCCGCCGACGCTCAGGAAACCCGTTGCCTTTTCCTTCACCTTGATATCTATGTCAAGCTTTTTTTCCTTTACACGTGGTTTTGGAACCAGTTCAACTTTTTCAAAGAAGTTGAGATTGTTGATTCTTTCATAGCTCCGCTGCAGCAGTTTGCTGTTGAAGATATCACCCTCGTCAAGCCGCATCTCCCTTCTGATTACCTTGTCCTGTGTCTTGGTATTGCCGATGATCTCAATCCTTCCCACCCTGTAGAGATCCCCCTCATTGATATTCATTACAATCTTTACGGTTTTTGTTGCCTCATCAGGGATTATCTCCGGCTCCACAGAGGCAAGGGCATATCCCATCTCTGAGTAGAACTGCGTGATCTTTCTTATTCCTTCCTGAAGCAGCTTCTTGCTGAAGATATCACCCTTTTTTAGTGGCAGAAGGTCTTTTAGTCTGGCCACATCTGAGGGTCTGTGGGCCCTGAACTTTATCTCGGAGATCCTGTACTGAGGCCCCTCGGATATCCTTATCCTGATTATCATCTTCCTCCTGTCAGGGGTAAGGGTAATTTCAGGGTCTGAGACCACGACGTTAAGATACCCATTGTCATAGTAGAGATTCTTTATCCTCTCAATATCCTGTTTCATAACCGACTTCTTGTAGTATCCCGATGATGTAATAAAAGAGAAAATCCACCAGGACTTGGTCTCCATTACGCCCTTGATCTTGCCGTCAGATATCCTGGAGTTGCCAAGGATTTCAATCTCCTTGATCCGGACCTTTGAACCCTCTTCAATCAGGAAGGTGAGGGTCACTTCACTGTCGGATACCTCTTTCACAATAGGTACAACACGGGCTGTCCAGTAGCCTTCCGATTCATAGAAAGACTTCAGTGCCGAGACATTTCTCTGTATCAAGGTAACATCAGCAATCGCGCCAGGTGTTATGGTGAGTTGTTCATTCAGTTTAGTATCATCAAATTTATGGTTTCCACTGAAGTATATCCTGGATATGGTAGGCTTTTCCTTTACTATATATATAAGCTTCAGTCCGCCTTCATAGGGTTCAGCCTCTACCTTTACATCCTCAAAATATCCCATCCCGTATATGTTCTTTATATCCTCTGATATCTTTTGCCTTGAAAGTGGTTGACCGATCTTCTGTTTAATCCTTTTCAATATAGCGCCTTCTTCAATCCGCTTTAGACCCCTTATCTCAATGGCTGTTACAACAGGAGAGGTCTCCGCAACAGAAGGTCTGTATGAAAGGGGGATAAAAACAATGAGGAAAACTAAAAAAATCGGTATCTTTTTTTTCATTCAGTACCTCAAAGAGATTTTTGATTTTATTAAAAGATTGTAGCGCTTGATAGTATAGCATCCCTAATCTTCAAAAGTCTATTTGATTCTCATGCTCAGAATCGACGTTTGACTTCAGAGGCGGTCATATAGACAGGTCTTCATCCCGGTTTTTTTCTTCTCTCAGGGTGTGAGGCTTAGAATTTCCACAAGAATTGAATGATTTAGGGGGATTTTGCTTTTCTAAAGGAATATACACTCATAAAAGGGAATTTCTTACTCTAAATCCACACTTGACAATTCATCCCCATCTCTGTTTTACTATATATAGAAAGACAAGTTCTTTAAAAAAATCTATCAACCGCACACAGAGAAGGCTTCACTTTTCTCCGCGATACCTCGTTCAGGGTAATAGAGCTGAGGGAACAGACAGAGTAAGGGAGTCGGCGGTATATGTGGTGAGCACGCCCCAAAGGCTTTAAAAGGCCGGAGGGGAAGCCTAAGCATATACTTAGACACCCACTTTTAGTGAGCCTCAGATGCTCATTATCCCGGAGGTATCGCGGGGTATTTGAAAATAATATCACTTTAATGTTATATTAATAACTCTTTTGCGCACTCGTTCTTTGACAACTAAAAGGTAGACCCCTGAAAGAAAATTTCATGAGTTTCAGCGAAGGATGAGAGTTTGATCCTGGCTCAGAGCGAACGCTGGCGGCGTGCCTAACACATGCAAGTCGAGCGGGGTGCACGGAGCGGAGGACTTCGGTCTGAAGCTTTGTGTTACCTAGCGGCGGACGGGTGAGTAACACGTAGGCAACCTACCCCTGGGACTGGGACAACCCGGGGAAACCCGGGCTAATACCGGATAAGACCACGTACTGGGATGTATGTGGTAAAAGGGGAGACCCG
>DROX01000058.1 GCA_011321725.1 Nitrospirota bacterium
ACCATAAGGCTGCCTGTGCATATGATAGAGAGCATTAACAAGGTGAACAAGGTAACAAAGGAGCTTGTCCAGGAACTCGGAAGAGAACCCACTGTGGAGGAGATTGCCGAGAGGGCTGAACTGTCAGAGGCAAAGGTCAGGCAGATAATGAAGGCAGGCA
Organism: Nitrospirota bacterium; assembly: GCA_011321725.1. Classification (GTDB taxonomy): domain Bacteria; phylum Nitrospirota; class Thermodesulfovibrionia; order Thermodesulfovibrionales; family JdFR-85; genus JAADHP01. Next base: position 161 of record DROX01000058.1, read on the forward strand.
AGGAGACGGTCTCACTGGAAACACCTGTGGGTGATGATGAGGACAGCTATCTGATGGATTTTATAGAGGATGCGGTTGTGGAGTCCCCCCTTGAGGAGGCGATGAGGGCAGACCTGAGGGAGCATCTTGAGAAGGTCCTGAGCAGTCTTAAGCCAAAGGAGGCAGAGGTTATCAGGCGGAGATACGGGCTTGATGGTACAGATGTGCCCCATACCCTGGAGGAGGTTGGAAAGGCGATGAATGTAACACGTGAGCGTGTGAGGCAGATTGAGGTAAGGGCTATGAGAAAGCTTAAGCATCCCTCAAGGAGTAAATGGCTGAGGGAGTTTATTGAGAAAGAAAAGTAGAGTCAGGTCTTGATTGTATATCTCAAGAGGCTCTATGAATGGGTTCTTCACTGGGCTGATACACCCTACGCAGTACCTGCGTTGTTTGTTCTCGCCCTGTCAGAATCCTCATTCTTTCCTGTTCCGCCTGATGTGTTATTAATAGTGCTCTGTCTGTCAAGGAACAGGAGGGCCTTTCATTACGCAGCGGTCTGTACAGCAGGCTCTGTGATAGGAGGCATGCTCGGGTTCGTGATCGGGATGAACTTCTGGGAGATCGGCAAGGAGATACTCTTTCATTATGTCAGGGAGGACACATTCAATCAGGTCAGGGAGTATTTTCTGAGATACCAGGCATGGGCAATTGCCATTGCCGGATTCACACCGATCCCGTACAAGGTTTTTACCATATCGGCCGGTTTCTTCAGGGTGGATTTTACCATCTTCCTTGTGGCATCCCTGCTCAGCAGAGGTGCAAGGTTTTTTGCAGTTGCTGCCCTGATCTACCTCTTTGGACCACCCATCAAGGACTTTATTGACAGGTACTTCAACCTTCTTACATATATCTTTGTGCTGCTACTCATTGCCGGGTTTGTTGTGATAAAGTATCTGCTGTGAATTTCCTTATAATCAGGGGTGTCGGAAATAATCTCGGGAAGGTGAAACAAGGCAGGGCGCCAATAAGACAGTCAGGAGTCAGGAGTTAACAGTGAGCAGTAATAAAGGCCCAGAGGTGGTTCATCATGGCATTGATGCAATGGGATTTAAATAAAAAAAGACGGAGTCTTTTAAGACTTAAGTGGGTAGACAAGGGTCTTGATGTAAGACACCTGAGGTATTGCTACATGGCATTCTTCACCACCTCTGGGCCTATAGGGTTTGTTTCTTTTTGTCTTGGAGAGGCATGTCCTATGGAAAATAGTTCCAGTGAGCGGTGGATGAGTTTATGGGTAGATGAGTGGATGGGTAATGAGTAGATGGGTGGATGGGAGGATGGGTAGATAGTAATACAAGGAAGACCAGAGTGGATTACCCGGTCAAGCCGGGTAATGACAATGGGAAGGTCTGGTTTACCGGTCAGGCCTGTCCCCGGTTGGATAAAAACAAAATTGCTGGTTTCATGGTTATATTATAATATTGTTTCTAAACTGATTTGACAATTGATATGTAGATTGTTGTAGAATAACTCATGGAAAACAATAATAAACGAATCTTTGAGATGCAGGCCGAGGTCTGCAAGACCCTCACGAACCCAAAGAGGCTGGAGATCATCCATGCGCTCAAGGACGGAGAGAAGAACGTGACAGAGCTTGTTGAGATACTGGGAATTCCCAAGGCAAATGTCTCGCAGCATCTTTCAGTCATGAAGAACCGGGGTATACTCAAGTCAAGGAGAGAGGGTGTGAATATCTACTACAGCATCTCAAATCCCAAGGTAATAGAGGCCTGCAATCTCATGCGCGAGGTCTTGACTGAACAGCTGAAGGAGAGGGAAAGTATCCTATCCACACACTAAGAGGCGTTCCTTCAATCTTTTGATCTTGTCGCGAAGAAGGGCGGCCCTTTCAAAGTCAAGCTCTTTTGCGGCCTCCTTCATCTCTCTTTCAAGCCTTTCTATCTCCTTCTCATCAGCCCTATAGGTCTCTTCAGGCTCCTCAACAGCAGGTACTGTCCAGTAGTCAGCCTCGTATATTGAACTGAGTATATCCTTTATATTGCTCTTTACCGTCTCAGGTGTAATCCCCATCTTTCTGTTGTATTCCATCTGGATCCTTCTCCTGCGCTCCGTCTCCTCAATTGCCCTTTTCATGGAGCCGGTGATTCTGTCAGCATAGAGGATCACCTTTCCATTTACATTCCGTGCAGCACGGCCTGCGGTCTGTATGAGGGATCGTTCTGAACGGAGGAACCCCTCC
>DROX01000059.1 GCA_011321725.1 Nitrospirota bacterium
GTCTGTTCAGTATCTTGGGCACAAGAAATGTGGCGAGTATGCCAAGGATGACGATAACAACCATAAGCTCAATTAGTGTGAACCCTGTCTCAGAATCCCTGATCCTCATCTTTTATACCTCCAGAGTTGATCTTCCCTGCAGTCTTGCCGCAGAGGATCTAATGCAAGGAAATATTTCTTACCATATTCGCTCACTTGCCCCTGGCAAGACCATAAGGATACGCTCCCTTTCCATTTACTCCAACAGTCCATGACCATATTGTCATTGCCGTGCTTGACACGGCAATCCACAGTCCCAAAACGTTGTCATTGTCGGACTTGATCCGACAATCCATGGATTACCCGGTCAAGCCGGGTAATGACAAGAATATAGTAAGTCTGTCATTGTCGGACCTGTATAGGTCCCCAATCAAGTTGAGGACAGGCTTGACCAGGGGATTGACCCGACAATCCACAAACACTCTTGTCACTACTTGTTTTAGAACAAACAAACCAGACAAACAAAATAAACGCTCTATCTTACCAGTTGGTTAAGATCAAATATGGGTAACATAATTGAAAGAACAATAAAGCCCACGATCAGTCCCAGTATGAGAATCATCACCGGCTCTGCTAAGGACAGGGCCCTCCTGGTAACCCTTTCAACATCCTTCTGCATATAGTGGGATATCTTCTTCAGGAACCCTGTCAATTCACCCGTGCTTTCACCCGTGATAATAGCAGCCTTGAACATATCATCAAAGATAACAGACCTCCTGATGGCTTCGGAGAGGGATTTACCCTTCTCCACCTCTGCGGTCAGTCTGTCAATCTCACTGTGCAGGATGGAGTTCTTGATAGTTCCCTTGGTCGCCTTCAGGGCAAGCACCAGAGGGATACCCTCCTGGAGCTGGAAAGCAAGGATCTCCGTAAGTCTCGCAATTGCAGCCTTCCTGTAGAGTTCAAGCCTTATTAACAAACTGTCTATCCTTTTCTTGAACCCCTCTTTATGGAAATAGTATCGTCTGAAGAGGAGATAAACGATGACCAGCAGAAGTATCAGCAGCAGGCCATAGCTCCTGAAGAATCCACCCATGGCAATAAGCATCCTTGTAGAAAGGGGTAGTTCAATCTTTACAGAAGTGAATATCCTGAGCATCTTCGGAACAACATAGATGAGCAAAAAGCCCACGATACCGCTTCCGATAAGGCCCACTATCATCGGATAGGTGAGTGCACTCTTGAGCTTCGACTCCTGTTCCTTTTTCTGCTCCTCGTAACCCGCAATATTAAGGAGCAGATCGGCAAGACCTCCTGTGGCCTCTGCAATCCTTACCATGTTAACGTATACATCGGGGAAATAACCCGAATGCCTGCCCAATGCCTCGGAAAAGCGGGTCCCTTCTGTTATATCCTTTTTTATCTCCTTCAGGATGGATGTGAGCCTCCTGTTTCCTGACTGGGTGGTTACCACATCAATTGCCCGTGTGAGGGGAAGACCACATTTGAGCATTATGCCGATCTGGAAGAAGAGATAACCTATATCAGCTCTTCTTGAGAATGTAAACCTTCTTTTCTCCCTGACAGGTTCAACATGAAAGGGCAGGATCTGCTGTGCACGGATATTCAGCTGGGCTGTCCTCAGATCAGGAGCCTCCAGAACCCCTGTTATCTCCTTACCACTTTTGTTGTATCCTTTGTATTTGTACAGAGCCATATATACTCAACACTCATCACTAATATCAGTTCAAAACAAATCCCTGTCAAGGCAGGGCACCTCATAAAAATAAGCCAACCACAGGATTAAACAATAAAGTAACCTCTTTTTTATCGTTATACACTAAAACAAGTAAAGAAACAAACCCTATAGGCCCAGAGGTGGTGAA
>DROX01000060.1 GCA_011321725.1 Nitrospirota bacterium
ACATCTCTGCTGGAGGAGGAAAACATCTCCGATATGGATGCCTTTGTTGCCATAACAAACAACGAGGAACTGAACATAATGAGTTCCCTCCTTGCGAAGAGGCTGGGTGTTGGTAGGGTTATAACAGTGGTAAACAGAACGGAATACATCCCCCTTGCCCATAGCCTCGGAATAGAGGTGGTCATAAGCCCGAGGCTGATCACAGCAAGCTCCATCCTGAGATACATCAGGAGAGGTGACATAGTTAACCTGACAGCCATTGCAGAGGATATGGCAGAGATCATTGAGGCAGCAGTTGGTCCTGGCTCCTACTTCAGGGATAAGAGAATCAAGGACACCCGTATGCCTGCATCCTCTTTAATAGGTGCGATTATAAGAGACGGAGAGATTATTATACCCGGCGGTGATGATACAATAAAGAGCGGCGACAAACTGATAATCTTTACGCTCCGTGAATCAATAAAGGATGTTGAAAAACTTCTCCTATGAACTGGTTTGCCATTGCAAATCTTACAAGTCTAATTGTACTTATAACATCCCTGTTCATGCTGCTACCCATCACTGTATCAGCTCTTTACAGGTCTGAGGATCTTGACTCACTCCTGTATGCATTTCTTATCGGTCTGGCCTCATCCCTTTTCATCTTTGCTGTTACAAGAAAAGGGGCGAGGACCGATATCAGACACAGGGATGGTTTTCTGATTGTTACCCTGAGCTGGCTTGCAGTGTCCCTCTTCGGTTCGCTCCCCTATCTGTTTGAGGGTACATTTCAGAATATTACAGATGCCTATTTTGAGACAATGGCCGGTTTTACAACCACAGGGGCCTCCGTAATGACAGATATCGAGTCAAACCCCAAGGGGATACTCTTCTGGAGAAGCCTTACACAATGGCTTGGAGGGATGGGGATTGTAATGTTCTCCATAGCGGTGCTTCCCATGATAGGCGGTGGAGGGATACAGCTTTTCAAGGCAGAGGTCCCGGAGATAACAGTGGACAAACTGAGACCAAGGCTGATGGACACGGCAAAATCCCTGTGGTACATATACTCATCACTGACAGCACTCTGTGCCATCCTCTACTTCTTTGGCGGGATGAACCTCTATGATGCCATATGTCATGCCTTTACAACCCTTGCCACCGGCGGATTCTCTACAAAGAACACAAGCATCGCATATTACCAGAGCCCCTTTATTGAGCTTGTGTCCACGGCCTTTATGTTTCTTGCAGGTATAAACTATACACTCTACTTTTATGCCTTCAAAGGAGACCTCTCGGGTTTTGCCAGAAGTGACGAGTTCAGGTTCTATGTAAGGGCTGTTCTCATTTCAACCCTTGTCATGACCATTGTTGTATGGGGAGAGAATTTTGATACATTGTTTCAATCCGTCAGGTATGCCATATTCCAGGTTGTCTCCATAATGACAACAACAGGGTATGCCACAGCTGACTATGAGCAATGGTCACCCCTTGCACAGCTTCTGCTGGTGGTTCTAATGTTCCTTGGTGGAATGATAGGCTCCACAGGAGGCGGAATGAAGCAGCTGAGGATATACCTGATGTTCAAGCAGGCCTACAGGGAGCTATATCAGTTGATACATCCCAGGGCTGTTACTGTCCTGAAACTTGATGGCAAACATGTGCCAAAGGAGATACTTGGTAGCATCTGGGGGTTCCTGTTCCTCTTCATCATAATATGGGTTGCAGGCTCTCTGCTCCTCGCGGCACAGGACATTGACCTTGTTACAGCCTCAACAACCGTTATCTCCGCCCTGTGCAATGTTGGCCCTGCCCTGGGCAGTGCCGGTCCTGCGGAAAACTATGCCCACCTCCCTGTGTTTTCAAAATGGGTCCTTATACTCAGCATGTTGATCGGCAGGCTTGAAGTATACACGGTGATAATCCTGCTTGTTCCACACTTCTGGAAAAAGTAGATCCTATCTCTGGTTCAGACCATACTTCCTGAGTTTCAGATAGAGCGTCTTTCTGTCAATTCCGAGCAGTCTGCTTGCCATGCTCTGGTTGCCCCCTGTCTGTTTCAATACCTTTTTTATGTGCTCCCTCTCCATGTCTTCAAGGGTGAGTGGTTCGTCACCTCTGTTGTTCTGTGCATTCACAGGTATTGCAATGTCCTCCTCCCCTATTACCTCCGTATCACAGAGTATAACCGCCCTCTCAATGATATTCTCAAGTTCCCTCACATTTCCTGGCCAGCTGTATTGCTGAAAGATTTTTGATACAGCCCTGTCAAAGCCCTTGATGTTTTTCATGAATTTGTTATTGTATTTCTTGAGGAAGTACTCTGCCAGTGGAAGGATGTCCTCCTTTCGTTCCCTCAGGGGTGGCACAACAATGCTTATCACATTCAGCCTGTAATAGAGGTCCTCACGGAATCTACCCTTCCTGATCTCCTCCTCAAGGTTCCTGTTTGTAGCCGCAATGATCCTCACATCTGCCTTCAGGTTCTTGTTACCCCCTACCCTCCTGAACTCTCCAGAGTCAAGAAACCTCAGGAGCTTTGATTGAAGCGCAATGGGCATCTCTCCAATCTCATCAAGAAAGAGGGTCCCTTCATGGGCAGCCTCAACAAGGCCATGCTTGACCTTGTAGGCGCTTGTAAAGGCACCCTTTTCGTGACCGAAAAGCTCGCTTTCCATAAGGTTTTCAGCAAGTGTTGAACAGTTAAGGGCAATGAAGGGTTTGCTTTTTCTTTTGCTCTTTCGCCATATGTAGTTTGCTATAAGCTCCTTGCCTGTACCGCTTTCACCCTGTATAAGGACTGTTGAGTCTGTAGGCGAGATCTTCTTTATAAGGGCCAGGATGGTCTTTGTCTGGGCACTGTTTGATATGAACTCATCAGGCCTTTCCCGCCTCGTCAGCTCCTCCTGTAGCAAGAGGTTCTCAACCTTTAACCTCCTGTTTTCGTAGGCACGATTGATGATGATATTCAGCTCTTCAAGCTTGTAGGGCTTGGTTAGATAATCAAAGGCACCATTCTTCATTGCCTCAACAGCGGTTTCCACGGTTGCCCTGCCTGTGAGCACTATTATGGATGGTGCTGCCGGGTCGTTCTTGATCTTTTTCATGAAGTCAATGCCATCCATTCCAGGCATCACGATATCAAGCAGTATGACATCAAAGTTGTCTTTTTTCAGTTTCTTCAGGGCCTCAACCCCCTCTGCTGCCGTGTCTGTATAAAAGCCCTTCCTGCTCAATTCCCTGCTGAGAAGCCTTCTTACAGGCTCTTCATCATCCACTATGAGAACCCTGATACTCATTTTCTTACAGGTAGTTTGATGACAAAAGTGGTTCCCCGGCCTTCTGTGCTCTCAACATCAAGCACGCCATCATGCTCTGTAACTATCCTGTGAGAGATGGAAAGACCAAGCCCTGTGCCCTTGCCAACGGGTTTTGTTGTAAAGAAGGGATCAAAGATCCTCTTCAGTAGTTCCCTCTTTATTCCTCTTCCCGAATCGGAGATACCTATTACTATCAGATCATGTTCATGGTCAAAGGAGGTCCTGATAAGTATTGTCCCCTCCTCCTCCATGAAATAGAAGGCATTCATGATAATGTTCATAAAGACCTGCCTCATCGCTCCTGGGTCCACCCTTGTATGGGGTATGGGGGATGCAAGGTCAAGTTTGATGGTATGTCTGTGTTTTCTTGCCTTGTGCTCAACAAGCAGAAGGACCTCTTTGATGAGTTCGTTTATATCAATGAGCCGCTTTGTGCCTGTTGAAGGTCGGGCAAAATCAAGGAGGCTCTGCAGGATATCCTTGCACCTGAAGATCTCCTTGTTAATCGTCTGAAGGTATTCCGGAAAATCCTCCAGGGAGGGGTTCTCTCCTGCTTCTGCCTCTCTTAGTCTCTCAAGCAGCGCCTCGGAATAGCCTGCGATGATCCCCAGGGGATTGTTGATCTCATGTGCTATACCGGCAACAAGGGTGCCAAGGGAGGCAAGCTTGTCAGACCTGATCAGCTGCTCCTGGAGGTTCTTCTGTTCTGTCACATCCCTGAGATAGTTTATGTATCCATACTCCCGTCCATCACTGTCCTTCAAGGGATAGGTCCAGTAGTAATATGTAGTTCCCTGTTTACCCTTCAGTTCCCTGTATATCTTTACCGAGGTGCGATGGACCTCTGGCAGAGATGGCGACTGTATCCTCAGGAGACTGAAAAGCGCAAGAGTGTCTTTGCCTTTGAGGGTAATCTCTGATAAGCCCGTCCTCTCAGTAACAGCCCTGTTGGCCCTAATGATCCTGCCCTTCAGATCAGTAATCCAGAGCAGATCCGTGATGGCATCAAAGGTCTTCTCCCACTCCCTCTTCTCCCTTGATATGGCCTCAAAGAGAAGGGCATTCTCTATCGCTATTGAAAGGTGCTTGGCAATGGGAATGAGTATTTCAAGGTCAGCCTCTGTATATGCATCGGGTTTCACACTATCAAAGTTTATTGAACCCAGAGGCCTGTCCTTATAGAGGGGAACACTGATGGTGGAACGTATCCCTTCCCGATAAAGGACCGAGTCAACGGGAAAGAGTATCTCCCTGGCAAGGTCACGATTGATCCAGGGTCTCTGGTTTATTGCTGCCCAGCCAGCACTGGTCCCTCTGACAGGTGCACGGCGACCCTTTTTCAACTCTGTCTCAAGAACAGTATCAAGGGCAAAGATTGTAAGTGTCGCCTCATCCTCATTCAGAAGGGTTATACTTGCCCTGTCAAACTCTATAAGGGATTTTATTTCAGAGACTATCAACCTGAATATATGCCCTATGGACAGGCTTGAATTGACAACACTGCCGATCTCATTAATCAGCTCAATCTGGTTCATCTTTTTCTTGAGATTCTCAATGAGCCTTGAGTTCTCAATGGCAAAACCCAGCTGGTTGGCAATACTTTTGAGAAACTTCACATCCATGGGTGAGAACCTGCTGGTCCTAAAACTGGCAACACCAAGCACACCGACGATCTTGTCTGTCTCGGACTCAATCTCTTTCACTGTCAATGGAAGTCCCACAAGGCTTTTAAACCCCTTACCTTTTGAGGGGATTAAGGATATGCGAGGGTCATCTATGGAATCAGAAACAACAAGGGCCTTTCCCGAAGAGATTACCCTGCATAAAAAAGGCTCATACACGGTAAGGTCTACATCCTCACTGAAGGAGCCAAAGGATGTATCCCTGTAGCAGCAGAGCTTTACATTAGCGCTTTTTTCATCTATCAGATAAAGCCATGCTGCATCTATCCTCAGACCATCAATGAGTGTGTCAAGGACATCATTCAGTATCTCCTTCAGTTCCTTACCCCTTGAGAGTATCTCTGAAAGGGCACTGAATGTCTGGATCTCCCTTGTCCTGAGTTCTGCCCTGTACTGTATCTTGAGGATCTCCTTGATATTTTTGACAACAAATATATACCCCTCATCGGTCTTCAAGACAGTTGTTTCAGATGGAAAAACCTCCCTGTCCTTGCTTATGCAGTAAAGTTTAAAACGGGATGACCCTCCTCTCATGTGACGGATCCTTTCAAGGAAAGAGCTGTCACGATATAGAATGTTAATATTAACACCCTGAATCTCCTGCCTTTTGTATTGAAAGAGCTGAAGGGCAGAGCCATTGATCTCTGTTATATTGCAATCACTGTCAGTAAAGATCACCGGCAGTCCCATACCGTCTGTGATGGTATGGATAAGGGAGGAGGTCCTGTTATCCGTGAGCACCTCTTTCATAATATGATTCTAACATAAAAGCTTTTTCAATGGATAATGCCGCTCCCTTGATATTTTGGTAATACTTGCATATACTAAGTCTAAAGAGGTTCTCAGGGCAGGTCTCATGGATATTGGAGAGGTTATAAGAAAGATTATTGATACCGGTTTGTACCGGATCATTCTCCTCTTCATCCTGATATTTCTTCTGAGGCTTTTTTTCAAAAGGAAGGTACGTCTTCATACAGATGTTGACAAACTGGTTCAGCTGTCCGAAGACAGACAGTGCAGTGAATACAGTATATTCCATGATGCGGCAAAGAAATGGAACTTCTCGGAAAAGAAGATTGACGAGGATTTCAAAAGGTACCTGCTCTATGGTGAACTTCCACGGTATGTCAGGGATTATGTGGAGGAGCAGTTCGGGGGTCAAAACCATGGTTGATATGTTAAAATTATTAAAAAATAGCTAAGGTAACTGAGGGTCCTCTTTCACAGCAGGGCTTCATAAAAGGATTTCCCAATATAGCCATGGACAACAAAAAGAAAAGATCACTCATAGAGGCACTGCTCTTCGTGTCTGGTGAACCCCTATCACTGAAAGAGCTCCAGAGGATTACAGGGTTTTCAACAGGAGAGATAGAATATCTCCTGCAGGAGCTTGTAGGGGATTACAGGGCCAGGGACGGGGGGCTTGAGATCGTCCAGGTTGCAGAGGGTTACCAGATTGTCACAAGACCTGAGTATGCAGAGTGGATCAGGAAGTTCAAGGCATCACCACCTCAGAAACTCTCCATGGCTGCCCTTGAAACACTTGCCATCATAGCCTACAGACAGCCCATAACAAAGGCCGAGATAGAACAACTGAGAGGCGTAAATTCCGATGGTATAGTCAGGAACCTCCTTGAAAGAAGATTGATAAGGATTGTTGGAAAGAAGGAGGCACCTGGCAGACCGCTCCTTTACGGGACCACCAGGGAGTTTCTCATGTTCTTTGGCCTGAAGGATCTGACTGAGTTGCCAACCCTCAGGGAACTCAGCCCGGAAGAACTGTAGCCCAGATCATAGGACATCCGACTTCCGATTTATGTATAGGTGCCCTGCCTTGTCAGGGATTTGTTTTGGTCAGAGGTGATAATATATAATTTATGGTAACCATAACCTGAGGAGGAGGCTGCTGTGAGACGTTACGATCCCGAGGAGATA
>DROX01000061.1 GCA_011321725.1 Nitrospirota bacterium
GATCTCCCCGAGGGGCTCGTGAGTCATGAACTCAACATGCTTGTGCATGAACAGAAGAGGTTAAAACCCGATGCTGATGAGGAAAAGCTGCGTGAAGAGCTGAAGGAGAAGGCCCGGAAGAATGTGAAGACAAATATAATACTTGACACGATTGCGGACAGGGAGGATGTTGAGGTAACCGATGAGGAGGTAAGAAAAAAGATTGTGGAGACCGCAAACAGCATGTATCTGAGTCCTGAACACTTCATGCAGATGTATCTGCCCAATGAAGAGGCACTTCATGAGTTCAGGCAGAGCATCAGGAGGGAGAAGACCCTTGATATCCTATTAAAGCGGACAAAGGAGGGCGTTAAAGGGGAGGATAAGGAAGAGATAAAAGAAGAGAAAGGAGTTAGTGAATGAGCATTATACCCATTGTAATAGAACAGACAGGCAGAACCGAGAGGGCCTATGACATATACTCAAGGCTCTTAAAGGACAGGATTATCTTCATTGGTACACCCATTGATGATAATGTGGCCAATATTGTTATAGCCCAGTTGCTCTTTCTTCAGACCGAGGATCCTGAGAAGGACATCCATGTCTATATAAATTCTCCCGGTGGCATTGTCTCCTCAGGGCTTGCAATATACGATACGATGCAGTATGTGAAGCCCGATATTGCAACCTATTGTCTTGGCCAGGCTGCAAGCATGGGTGCACTGCTGCTCGCAGCGGGCACACGGGGAAAGCGGTTTGCCCTGCCACACTCAAGGATCATGATCCACCAGCCCATGGGAGGGTTCCATGGCCAGGCTACTGATGTGGAGATACATGCCAAGGAGATACTCAAGATGAAGGAGACACTGAACAGGATCCTCTCAGAGCATACAGGCCAGCCCATTGAGAAGATACAGGCTGACACTGACAGGGACTTTTTCATGTCTGCCGAGGAGGCAAAGGCATACGGCATCGTGGATGATGTGATATACAGTATAAAGAAAAAGGCGTAAGGAGATTTTATGGCAAAGAAGTCTGAAAATAAGCTGCATTGTTCATTCTGTGGGAAGAGCCAGGACGAGGTGAAAAAACTGATAGCCGGCCCCACTGTATACATATGTAACGAGTGTGTTGACCTCTGCAATGACATACTCGCAGAGGAGATGGAGGCGGAGAAGGCACTGCTGTCCCATCCAGACCTGCCCACACCGGCAGAGATCCACAGGGCACTTGATGAGTACGTGATAGGACAGGAACGTGCCAAGAAGATACTCTCCGTTGCTGTACACAACCACTATAAGAGGATCTACTCTCCTGTCAAGACGGATGTGGAGATACAGAAGAGCAACATCCTCCTTATAGGGCCGACAGGCACTGGAAAGACACTCCTTGCCCAGACCCTTGCGAGGATACTTGATGTGCCTTTCTGCATTGCAGATGCCACCACCCTCACAGAGGCAGGCTATGTTGGCGAGGATGTGGAGAACATAGTGCTGAAGCTGCTCCAGGCTGCAAATTTTGACATTGAAAGGGCACAGAGGGGGATCATCTACATTGACGAGATTGACAAGATAGGGCGAAAGGCGGACAGCCCGTCAATCACAAGGGATGTCTCCGGGGAGGGTGTACAGCAGGCACTGCTGAAGATCATTGAGGGTACAATTGCGAATATCCCGCCTCAGGGTGGCAGAAAACACCCACAGCAGGAGTACATCCAGGTTGATACCACAAACATACTCTTTATCTGTGGTGGAGCCTTTGTGGGGCTTGAGGAGATAATTGAGAGGAGGATCGGCAAGAAGACAGTGGGCTTTGGTGCCGAGGTTACTGCCAAGAGGAAGATCGGCAATATCCTTACCCATGTAGAGCCTGAGGATCTGATAAAATACGGTATGATTCCGGAGTTTGTGGGAAGATTGCCTGTGGTTGCGGTGTTACATGAGCTTGACGAGAAGGCGCTGGTGAAGATACTGACAGAGCCCAGGAACGCCCTTGTAAAACAGTATGAGAAACTGCTCTCCCTTGACAATGTTACCCTCAGGTTTACTGAGGGTGCCCTTCATGCCATTGCAAGAAAGGCGATTGAACGTAAAACAGGTGCAAGGGGGCTGAGGGCAATCCTTGAGGACATAATGCTTGATGTGATGTACGAGATCCCCTCACGCAAGGATATAAAAGAGTGTGTGATCAATGAGGATGTGGTGGTAAGAAGGGAACGCCCCATACTTATATACGAAAAGGACAGGGAATCAGCATAATGCCCTTGACCTGAAAAGAGATGCCTCCACTGCCTTTATCAGGGACTCCCTCAACTGGGGATCCCTGATATTCCTTGCAATTGCCTCCTGGAGCTCAGGTGGAATCTCGCATCTTTTTTGTTGAGGTGGTACTTTTTCCGTGGTGAATTCTTTTGGTACCCTGCCAAGCCTGAACCTGAGATCCTTCACACCATAACTGCTGAATCTTTTCAGGATCTCCCTTTTGTGGAGGTTTATCTCGTAAAGCCATTCATTGGAGTCAACCGATACAGTGAGTCTGCCCCTTTTGAGGTGCAAAGGATAGATATGTAGGGAGAGAGGAGGTTTTATCAGTTTTTTGAGATCCCTCCTCAATGTGTACAGCTGAAGTTCTTCGTAAAGACCGAGTTCGGAAAGTATATCTATGAAGAGCGGTGAAAGCCTTATCATATGGCCTTGGTAATCATGCCTGACCTTATGCACCTGGTGCAGACATAGGCTCTTCTCGGACCGGAATCGGTAAGGATCCTGATCCGCTGGAGGTTTGGCTTGAAGACCCTTTTTGTCTTCCTGTTTGAGTGGCTCACGTTGTTGCCCACCATCCTCTTTTTACCGCATACATAACAGGTTGCCATGGATCGTCCTCCCTGTAATTTGAATTAATATGACTGAATATGATAACATTTTAAGATAAATCTATCAAGTGGTATTAACTATCAGAAAGGAAATATATTGTGAAGATAAGGATCTATGAACTCAGGAAAAGGCTTGAGGAAAAGGGAGTCAGGGTTTCCAACAAGGATATCATTGAGCAGCTTGACAAGATGGGCATAACAGGTAAGACCCATTCATCAAGTATTGACGAGTCCCTTGCCCGGGAGATTGAAGGCAGGCTAAGCCCTGGAAAAGGGATAGAAAGAGGGTTCCCTGAAAAGAAGGAGGAGGTGTCCCTTCCAAAGACCGCAGAGAAACCCTCTGTTCCGAAGATAGAAAAGCCCAGGAAGCCATCGGAGCCGATCATAACGGAGACAGAAGAGGAGGAAGAGGTAACGCTACCTGACAGGTTCAAGAAGGAGATAGTTGACCAGAAGGTTGAAAAGCTCAAGTCCAAAAGCATGCAACGGGCCTTCCAGGCGATAAGAAAGATAGAGCCCAAGAAGTTTGAGCCAAAGCATTTCAGGAGGTCAGGCAAGGGCAGGCACCCTTCAGCCAGGAAGGAGGCAGAGACAGAGGCCATACAGCCCACAGCAGCTGTACCAAGAAAAAAGGCGATAAAGATATCAGAGGGGACAACATTAAAGGAGTTTTCAGAGTTGATAGGTATCAGGGTCCCCGAGTTGATAAAGAAGTTCATGGAGCTTGGTTCCCTCGTAACGATCAACCAGCCCATTGATATTGATGCTGCCATACTCGTGGCTGACAGCTACGGGATCAAGGTGGAGGCAGGTGCAGAGGAAGAGGAGATAACAGAGGTTGAAGAGGTTGAGGAGAGGCCCGAGGACCTGAAACCAAGGGCCCCAGTTGTAACGGTTATGGGCCATGTTGATCACGGAAAGACATCCCTCCTTGATGCCATCAGAAAGACAAAGGTGACAGAGACCGAGGCAGGTGGTATTACACAGCATATCGGTGCCTACAAGGTACGGTTGAAGGACAAGGATATCGTCTTTCTTGACACCCCCGGGCATGAGGCCTTCACAACAATGAGGGCAAGGGGTGCACAGGTAACGGACATAGTTGTACTTGTGGTGGCTGCCGATGATGGTGTGATGCCACAGACAATAGAGGCCATCAACCATTCAAAGGCTGCAGGTGTGCCCATCATTGTGGCTGTCAACAAGATTGACAAGCCTGATGCAAACCCACAGCGTGTGAGAACAGAACTTGCTGAATACGATATAGTCCCTGAGGAGTGGGGCGGGAAGAACATCTTTGTGGATGTCTCTGCAAAAAAGAGGATAGGGATTGACGACCTCCTTGAGATGATACTGCTACAGGCAGAGATAATGGAGCTGAAGGCAAACCCGAACAGACCTGCCAGGGGGGTCATAATTGAATCAAAGCTTGACAGAGGACGTGGCCCTGTGGCCACTGTGCTTGTGCAGGCTGGTACCTTGAAGGTGGGTGATGCCTTTGTGTCAGGTGTTGCCTATGGTAAGGTAAGGGCCTTGATTGATGATATGGGCAGAAGAGTCAAGGAGGCCGGGCCTTCCACCCCTGTTGAGGTGCTTGGCTTCTCCGAGGTTCCACATGCAGGGGATCATTTTGTGGTTGTTGAGGATGAGAAAAAGGCACGCCAGATAGCCATGGCGCGGCAGCGCAAGGAGAGGCTTGCCGAGATATCCAGACAGAGAAGGCTTAAGCTTGACGAGCTATATACACGTATCCAGGAGGGCCAGATCAAGGAACTCAACATTATCATCAAGGCAGATGTGCAGGGTTCTGTGGAGGCGTTAAAGGGTGCCCTTGAGAAGATCTCCCATCCAGAGGTGAAGGTGAGGGTGATTCATACCGGTGTGGGTGGTATCAATGAGTCTGACGTGATGCTTGCTGCTGCATCCAATGCCATTATAATCGGGTTCAATGTAAGGCCAGAGCCCAAGGCTGCTCACGCAGCAGAGTCCGAGGGTGTTGACATCAGGCTGTACAGGGTTATCTATGAGGCCATAGAAGATGTGAAGAAGGCCCTTGAGGGGTTACTTGCTCCAACGCTCAAGGAGAAGGTCCTTGGAAGGGCAGAGGTGAGGGAGATATTCCCCATCTCAAGGATTGGCACTGTGGCAGGATGCTATGTGCTGGAAGGTGTTATCCAGAGAGCAAGTGACGGGATAAGGGTTATCAGGGATAACATTGTTGTATATGAGGGAAAGATCGCCTCACTCAAGCGCTTCAAGGAGGATGTGAGGGAGGTGCAGGCAGGCTATGAATGCGGTATCCTGATTGAAAACTTCAATGACATAAAAGTGGGCGATATCCTTGAAAACTACGTGATTGAAAAGATTGCCCAGAAACTTGAATAAATGGTTGTAGGTCTCTTGACTTTTGAGCTTTACATCCCTGAGGCAGGTTCACTGAAATCCAAGAGGTTTGTAATCCGTTCCATAAAGGACAGGTTAAAGAAGTTCAATGTCTCCGTAGCAGAGGATGCAAACAATCTCTGGCAGCGTACAACCCTGTCTGTTGCCTGTGTAACCACTGACACATCCCACCTGTACAGTACCTTTGAGAGGATAAAGAACACGGTGCTCTCGGATACATCTGTGGAGGTTCTAAGGATGGAGATGGAGCTTCTGTGAGCTGAAGATCTCCATGATCTCCCTCAGTCTTATCGCATCTATCTGGCCTGGTGCCTTTGTGCTGCCCACTGATGCAAAGGTGAAAAGGGAGCCAATGAAGGGGAAGAAGAGCCTTGTAATCATCCCCATCTGTCCCATGGAAATGGTGACGATATTGTCCCTGTGATGCATTACGGTCAACCTTGTCATCTCAAGGATATCCTCTCTCCTCTGTGGCATGGTGGCTATCTTCACTATATGGGCACCTCTGGCCTTGTTGAACCTGATCATCTCTTCCATTTCTCTGTAGGGTGGGGTGCAATTGAAGTTGTGAACTGATGCGATAAGAATTTTATTGTTTTTATTTACTATATCAAGCACATCCCTGAATATAGCAGAGGATGCCTCTATGTCTATGATATCAACGAGAGGGGCTGCAACACCGAATATCTCCAATCTTTCTTCATCACTAATGGAGATTCTACCACCCTCATCAGGGGAACGTACCGTGCATATGAGATGCCTGTTAAGAGACCTTGCCTTTCTGATTACCCCGGCTATATGTCCGGTGGAGATACTGGTAAAATGATCTATCCTCAGTTCAATAAGGTCTATGGCCTTGAGAACAGCACTGTCTATAAGCTCCAGTTCTCTGTCAGAGACCGATGCAGCTATATGGGGATGGTCTGCCTGATTTTTTATTAGATCCAGGGTTGTCATATAGATATATTTTACTACATATCTGACCAAAATAAATCCCTGTCAAGGCAGGGCACCTCATTCCTCCCTGATCGTCAGGTAACCTGATATGAGAATCAGTGCTCCTCCGATGTATGCCCTTAAGGGGGGTGTTTCCGCAAGGAAGAGGATGCCAAATACTATAGCACCGACCGGCTCAAGATAGCCCAGTATGGCTGTCCTGCTTGCCTGTACCTTGCTGAGTCCGTAATAGTACAGATAGGGGGCAATGGTGGAGTGTACAAGACCCATCAGGAGGAAGATCCACAGCTTGTCGTAGGGGATGGTCTTCACGAAGGGCAGCAGTATGGTCGCCATAAAGAGGTTCTGGAAAAATACAACCACATAGGGGTTTAACCTCTGGGAGAATACCCTTATCAGGATGATCAATACGGCATAGAAGAGGCCTGAGAGGAGGCCAGATGAGATCCCCACGAGGTCATCTGTTATATGAAACCCCCTGGAGAGTACAGACCTGATGCAATCCATTATGGTGGCACCACCGAGCATTATCCAGAGCCCTGCGGTTGCAATGGCAATGGATATCATGATCCTCAGGTTGATCCTCTCTCCAAGAAAGATTGCTGCAAGGAATGCCACTATTATAGGGGCTGTATAATGGGTAAGTACAGCATTGGCAATGGTTGTCTTTGAGTATGCAAAAAGAAAGGTGAAGGTGTTCAATAGAAGGCAGATGCTCAGTACAAAGATAAAGGGCAACACCTTCAAGGGAGGGATGGATTTCCTGAATTTTTCTCTTGTGAATATGAGAGACTGGAAGAAGAGGGAAAAGAAGGTTGAATAAAAGAGCAGGATATGTACCTCAACCCCGGCAAGACGTACAAACACCCCCAGGGAGCTCCACAGAAGTATTGCAAGGACAATTGAGAAGGAGGCCATCAGATAATGTTCAATCCCTGTGTCTGCTCCAATACCCGTGCCCTTATATCCGAGGCTGTCTCTTTTTCTATTAGAACCTTTCCGTTGTCCAGTACAGGAATCAACAGGTCTTCATAGCCTCCGCCACACTGGCAGGCACCTGCCTCAGAGCCGAGGGGGATAATCCTCCTGCTGCCACAGGAGTTGCACCTGAGCACCCTTTTGCTGCCAGACCACTTACCCCGTTTTGCCACTGCTCTTCCCTGCACCTCCACAATGTCCATGGAGTAGTCAATGACAGGTGCATTACTTATTGAGGTGCCGATTCCATAGGCATCCACAAGGGGATTCAGCACGGGGATATCCGCCTCTTTTATGCCACCGCTTACAAAGAGCTTTACATGCCCGAAGCCTCTTACATCCAGCTCCCACCGTACCTCTTCAAGTATCCTGTAGAAGTCCCCCCTCCTTGAGGATGGGGTGTCAAGCCTTACTGCGAAGAGCCGCTGTCCAAGTGCTTCAGCGACATTTATGGCCTCAAACTTCTCGTCAAGGAATGTATCTATAAGGGCAACCCTCTTGAACCTTGGTTCCAGTACCTCATCATATGCCTTTACAGCCTCCACGGTTGAGCCCATGCATATGATCAGTGCATGTGGCATTGTGCCCATGGGGTCCTCTCCGATGATCTCACCGCTTTTTATAACTGCCACACCATCGCATCCACCGATGTATGCATTTCTTTCTATCATGGGTGCCAGTATGGGATGCATCCTCCTTGCGCCAAAGCTGACCACAAGCCTGCCATCTGCAAGGTTCTTGAATCTTGCAGCCTTTGTTGCAACCCCTGATGCCTGGCATATCAGACCGAGCACAGCCGTCTCAAATACACAGAAGTCCTGATAATGACCCTCTATCTCCATGACAGGTTCAAAGGGATGGATAAGGGTTCCCTCCCTCATGGCCCTCAACTTTACCGGGAGTCTTTCAAGAAGGTAGAGGACCTCCTCAAGGCCGGCAAATACAGCCCATGGCCAGCCATCGGGGAGGCTCTTTGCAATGAATTCCGCCTTTACCACGGGATTGATGCCCTTTGCCCTGAGTATTCTCAGGGTCCTCTCAAAATAGACGTCTGTTATTTTCCCGTTCAGTATATCCTCTGGGTCAGCAACATGAAACATTGATACCTCCTGCTAAGAATTTATAGAAGATGGGTTATCATTTCCATCTGTATCCTTCTTTATAATCCATATCTGTCCAAACTCCTTTTCCTGATAGGCCCTTGCAATACCAAGCCTCAGGACCTCAAGAAGGGCAAGGAAGGTAACAATCAGCTCTGTCCTTGTAGCAGCCTCTCCAAAGAGGGCCTCAAACCTTATGGTGCCACCCTCTTCAAGGGCTTCAATTATGTGGTTGATCCTGTCCTTGATGGTAAGGGTCTCTCTCGTGAGTTCAACCACCTCGGGCGGGGCCTTTTCAAGTATCCTCCTGAAGGCCTGAATCAGGTCATAGACATTTACATCAAAGAGTGCGGGCTGTAGCTCTCTATCCTCATATTCCTCAAAGGATGGCTGCCTCCAGAAGTATCCTGTCCAGTTCCGGTGGTATTCGTCCAGGGCCATTGCAGCACCCTTGATGGCCTGATACTCAAGGAGACGTTCAACAAGTTCAATACGGGGGTCCTCACGCTCCTCCGGGGGCGTATCCTCATCCACTGGCAGGAGCATACGTGTCTTAATCTGTATCAGGGTGGCAGCCATTACGAGGAAATCCCCGGCGATCTCAAGGTTCAGTTCCTTCATCAGTTCCAGATACTCAAGGTACTGTTTCGTGATCTCAGCGATGGGGATATCATAGATATCCACCTTGTTCTCCCTTATCAGGTGCAGCAGGAGATCAAGGGGACCTTCAAAGAGGGGGAGTTTTATGCTATAGCCGGTATCTGTCATATTGTGGTAATTATATCATAACAGTGCAGTGATACACAGCTTCATAGCAAGGGTGGCTGAAAACCCTGATTTCCTATTGACAAAAGGATCAGATCTAAGTTATAAATTTATATATCCTTTCAGTACCTGTTTTCATGGTTGTTGGTTTCATCTCTATTTGTATGTGCCGGTAACCTGTCCATCAGCCTGAATGTTGAGACAGGTATATTTCGCTAAACATTGAGGACAGTACCCTCAATCTGCCATTAAGCATTGCACAACTTCAACATAGCAGGGGGTAAAGGGTTTCTACCCTTTAGGAGTGGTAGCCTATTTTGGTCGGAGGGCTTCATCTGTCAGAGAAATACAAAATGACAGTGAAGTAATTGCAGACAGGAGGTGGCAAAATGGCAAAGATCAAGGTGGCAATCATAGGCGTTGGCAATTGCGCAAGCTCCCTTGTCCAGGGGGTGTATTATTACAGGAAGAGGTCTGAAAAGGATGCCATCGGTCTGATGCACTGGGACCTTGGAGGGTACCTGCCCGGGGATATTGAGTTCGTTGCTGCCATTGATATAGACAAGAGGAAGGTGGGCAGGGACCTCTCAGAGGCAATCTTTGCGCCTCCAAACTGTACGACTGTTTTCCACAGGGATATCCCTGAAATGGGTGTGAAGGTGGTAATGGGTGAGGTGATGGATGGTGTGGCTGCCCATATGAAGGAGTATCCCGAGGAGGAGACCTTTGTTGTTTCAGAGGAGAAGGCGGTGGACATCGTCAAGGTCCTCAAGGAAAGCGGTGCCGAGATCGCTTTGAACTACTGCCCCGTTGGCTCTGAGAATGCCACAAGATACTATGCAGAATGCTGCCTTGAGGCAGGAGTGGCATTTATCAACTGCATGCCTGTATTTATTGCATCCGACACCAAGTGGGCTGAGAAGTACAGGGAAAAGGGTATCCCCATCGTGGGAGATGATATAAAGGCTCAGATAGGAGCCACTATTACACACAGGACACTGGCCAAGCTCTTTGCGGACCGTGGAGTCAGGCTTGACAGGACCTACCAGATGAACACCGGTGGTAACACGGACTTCCTGAATATGCTTGCAAGGGATAGGCTCAAGTCAAAGAAGATATCAAAGACAGAGGCTGTCCAGTCCGTGCTTCCCCAGCCGCTTGAGCCCAACAACATACATATCGGCCCCTCTGATTATATCCCCTGGTTGAAGGACAACAAGATATGCTTCCTCAGGATGGAGGGCCGTATCTTTGGTGATGTGCCAATGAATATTGAACTCAGGCTCTCTGTTGAGGACTCACCCAATTCAGCAGGCTGTGCGATAGATGCTATAAGATGTGCAAGGATAGCGCTTGACCGCGGGATCGGTGGTCCACTCTATTCCATTTCAGCCTATACCATGAAACACCCTCCCCAGCAGTATCCTGACAGCATAGCAAGACAGATGGTAGATGAATTCATAGAGGGCAAGAGGGAAAGATAAAGGATGAAGGCCGTTGTGCTTGCCGCTGGTCTGGGAAGAAGGATCGGCGCACCTGAATCAGGTGTGCCCAAGCCGCTGAGGAAGGTCCTTGGGCTGCCCCTGATCAAAAGGGTCATACTCTCTGCTCGGGAGGCAGGGATAAGGGAGTTCATAGTGGTGACAGGTTATCTTGGTGAGAAGATAAGGGAAAACCTTGGCGAGGGGAGATCACTTGACATCAAGATCACCTATGTTGAGAACAGGCAGTGGGAAAGGGGAAACGGTCTTTCCCTTCTCAGGGCAAGGGATTACATAGATGATAGATTTATCCTTCTCATGGGAGATCACCTCTTTGATCCCGAAATAATAAAGGATTTAAAGGAGGCTGCGATAAAGGATGATGAGGTCTTGCTGGTGGTTGATACAGAACCTGCCAGCTACATAGACCTCCAGGATGCAACAAAGGTGAGGCTGGAGGAAGGACGGATAAAGGAGCTTGGCAAGGGGTTGAGGGAATATGATGGTGTTGATTGCGGTATCTTCCTGTGCGGCAAGGATATATTCAGGACACTACAGGAGGAGATAGACAGGGGCAGGGAGACCATCACGGATACAATGAATGGGCTGGCAAGGAAGAACAGACTGTTTTTTTGTGATTCAAGGGGCAGATTCTGGATTGACATAGACACGGAGGAGGCACTGAAGAGGGCGGAGGAGACAATCCTGAAGGGCCTTATCAAACCTACCGACGGTATTGTCTCAAAGTACCTTAACAGGCCGATCTCCATAAGGATATCCCGATGGCTTGTTGAAAGGGAGATCTCTCCAAATATGATCACCTTCATAAGTTTTCTTGTCTCTGTGGTCTCTGCAATTTTTCTGTCCCTTGGCAACTATGTAAGCACAATTGCTGGAGGGATACTGGTTCAGATATCCTCCATAATAGACGGTTGTGATGGTGAGGTTGCAAGGCTGAGGTTTCAGAGCAGTGAATATGGTGCATGGTTTGATTCCGTGCTTGACAGGTATGCCGACGGCCTGATCATCCTTGGTATGGTTATTGGTCTGCACAGGTATAATGGAGGGATTACACTGTGGGTATACGGATATCTTGCCCTTATGGGTACATTGCTGACAAGCTACACCGCTATGAAATATGATGCACTCATCAGGGCGGAGGGTGGAACCAGATGGAGGTTTGGCAGGGACACGAGGATGCTCATGATAATGACAGGTGCCTTACTGAATGAGATGTATTACCTGCTTATTACACTTATGGTTGTAACCAATCTTGTTACGCTGAGGCGGCTCTATATATTGAGAGGAGCATGATAACCCTATGCATGCTCAATTACAATCTCCTCTTCTGATTTCACCTCCACAAGCTCACGGGGATCATCCAAAATGCGTCCGATGATGTTTACCTCACTGGCCGGTACAGGGTCTGGTCCAGAGCTCAGAGGTGTGGGGCCAAAGAAGATGGCAACAGCGTTCCCTGGAGGCCAGAATCCTATATCACCCACCTTTACCTTCCTTGTTGCCGTGCTGTCAGGCCCCGTTCTGTAGGGGACCTCAAAATAGAACTCATCTCCCCAGACATTGATCCTGCCCTTGAAGGGCAGGATGGAGAGTATCCCCTTTGCTGTATCAGTATCAAAGAGTTCAGCCCTGAGGGTGAGATGTCCTATCCTTATCTTGATGGGTACAGGCATTACAATAGACTGTCTATCTGTTCTTTTATTGTGGGTGATGTCCAGTCCTGTTCGCCAAAAAAGATATCAACTATCCTGCCCTTCCTGTCAATCAGGAATGTCATGGGCACTGAGAAGACATTGTATTTCTTGTAGACAGAGTATTTTCCATCATGCAGAACTATGAAAGAGGTTGAGATCTCTCTCAGAAATCTTTTCACCTTCTCTATATCCCTGTCCACGGATATGGCTATGATCACGAGTCTCTTATCCTTGTAGTCTTTACGCAGTGATTCAAGACTCCTTAACTCCTCCCTGCATGGCGGACACCAGGTGGCCCAGAAATTCAGCAGCACAACCCTGCCTTTGTAGTCAGATAACCTGTGCGTCCGGCCTGTCAGGTCAGTGGTGGTAAAGTCAGGGGCACGTTTGCCTCTGAGTTCATTGATGGCCCATGGATTTGCATGGGCTGTGCTTACGATGAGAACAAAGCAAAGGACCAGGAATGTCTCTGTGGTGTTCTTTCTCATGGTCTTATAAAGGTATTATAAGCATAAAAAGGCTGTATGTCAAACAGGAAAAGGCCCGGTGCAAGGTTTAATCGGGGCTGTCCCTGAAGGGCCATTGTGTTTCCACATAAAAGGGAACCAATTTTGTATAATAGATTGTTGCAAGAAATTGAAAGACACACCTTTTTCTGCAAGATAATGCAAGACAGGACGGAGAGAATTCTGCTTTCGCATGGTAGCGGTGGAGGGGCTATGTACGAACTCATTCATAGCCGGATAGCCCCTGTAACAGGCATGGATGTATTCAATGACTCTGCAGTAATCAGCATAGATAACCACAGGGACTTCAGGCTTGCCTTTACCACTGACAGTTATGTCGTGTCTCCCATCTTTTTCCCCGGTGGCGATATCGGCAGATTAGCTGTCTGTGGCACTGTAAATGACCTTGCCATGGTTGGAGCCGAACCACAGTGCCTCTCTCTGGGACTGATTATTGAGGAGGGGCTGCCCATGGCTGATCTCCAGAGGGTGCTGGCTTCCATAAAGGATGCATCCGAGGAGGCTGGCATCAGGATTATCACAGGTGACACCAAGGTTGTCAACAAAGGCAAGGGGGATGGAATCTTTATAAATACATCAGGCATTGGTTTTATCAGCAATGACATAGATATCTCGCCATCAGGGATCAGGGCAGGCGATCTTGTGATAGTCAGCGGTACTATCGGCAACCATGGGATTGCCATAATGGCAGAGCGAAACGGGTTGAGCTTCCCCGATCCCATTCTCAGTGATACAAGGCCCCTGAATGGTATTGTATGGGAGATTCTGAAGGTGCATGCCGGGGACATACATGCAATGAGGGATCCTACCAGAGGAGGGCTTGCTACTACACTGAAGGAGATGGCCATTGAGAGTTCACTCTGCATAGAGATATACGAGGAGGATCTGCCTGTTGAGCCCCAGGTGAGGGGTGCCTGTGAATTGCTCGGACTGGATCCCCTTTATGTTGCAAATGAAGGTGTCTTTGTTGCTTTTGTAAATCCTGATGTGGCAGAATCAATAATTGAAATACTCCATGGCCACCCCTACGGCAGGGAGGCATCTGTAATCGGAAGGGTCCTGGAGAGCCCCTCGGAAAAGGTACTTTTAAGGACGAAGCTTGGCGGAACCAGGTTCGTGGATATGATACAGGGTGAACAGCTACCAAGGATTTGTTAGAGACTGGAGATGTCAGAATGGAGAAGATCGGGCATACCCTTGCTAAAGAGCAGGTTGCACAGGCACACTTGGTTGAGGAAGAAAAGGGTAAGGAAGATATACAATGATGGACAGGGTTGTCTTGAGATACTATGATGGGAGGGTAGAGAAGGGCTATCTTGTTTCCTTTTCCGAGACAGGCAGCGATGTTGAGATAAAGGAGTACAAGACCGAAAGAAGTATAAAGGCACACCTGGACGAGCTTAAGGCGATATTCTTTGTCAGGTCCTTTGAGGGTAACCCAGGATACAGGGAAAAAAAGAGATACGACAGGAAGGGTATAACGGCAAAGAAGGTCTTTATCAGATTCAAGGACAAGGAGACCCTGCTTGGTTATGTAGAGGGCATGCTGCCCTGGGACAAGGGGTTCTTCCTGACAAAACAACATGATAGGGGAAAGGGTTTTTTTGTATACCCTGTTGATGAGGAAAGCAATAACATAAAGGTCTTCATTGTTGCATCCTCTGTGGAGGATGTAACGGTTATATAATAACCCAAATCCAGTGATAAAGCTCATAATTTAGCATTCTCCTATAATTTTTAAAGCTGGATCTGGGTCAGTAGTGTCCAAAATAATTTTACTTTAACCTATAATAAGGCATGGTGCCGAAGAAAAATAAGCACCACACCTTATTCACAGTGAGCAGTAAGCAGTGAGCAGTTTGTGGGTGGATGGGTGAATGGGTAGATGAGTAGATGAGTTGATGGGTTAGCAGTAAGCAGTGAGCAGCAAGAAAGGCCCTCCGAAAAATCGCAGATTTTTCGGAGTAGAGAGGTGGTTCATCATGGCATTGTCTAAAAGGGTTAAAGGGGTTAAGGGTTGCAGGGTTCAAGGGAAGAAAGATATTTTTGAAGTTTTTTTAGTATATTACTTGAACCCTCGACCCCTTGAATCCTA
>DROX01000062.1 GCA_011321725.1 Nitrospirota bacterium
A
Source organism: Nitrospirota bacterium (assembly GCA_011321725.1). Lineage (GTDB taxonomy): Bacteria > Nitrospirota > Thermodesulfovibrionia > Thermodesulfovibrionales > JdFR-85 > JAADHP01. Next base: position 2 of record DROX01000062.1, read on the forward strand.
GGGGATATATAGTAAAGGGCGGCTTTTTACCACCAAGGGTGGATGTGATAAACTATACACAGAGGATCTCCTTCAAGGAACTGGTGGAAAGGCTGAAGAGGATCAGGAAGTAAGGTATGTCAAGATTTGCTTTAAGTAAAAATCAAAGGAGGTTAGTTATGAGATCAGGGGTCATGAAAAGGTTTGTCTTTTTGCTTTCCATCATGCTTGTCTCATGTGTGACCATCAACATCTACTTTCCCGCTGCTGCCGTTGAAAAGGCTGCTGACAGGATAGTAGATGAGGTCTGGGGTGAGAAGTTGAAGAAGAAGATGGAAGAGAAGAAGGAGGAAAAGAAGGGCCAGGAGTCCCCGCAGGGTCTGCTTGAGGAGTTTTACAGAAGACACATCGCCGGGTTGATCATGGGTGTGGCACATGCAGAGGAGGCTGATATCAATGTTACAACCCCTGCAATAAGGGCACTGAAGGCATCAATAAAGCAGAGGGCAGGCAGGCTCATACCCTTCCTTGACAGGGGCAATGTGGGGCTTACAAATGATGGTCTCCTGAAGATAAGAAACACAAAGGGGCTTGCCCTGAAGGAGAGGGCCCTGTTAAAGAGGCTCGTAAAGGCAGAGAATGCAGACCGCAATGCCCTCTATCTTGAAATAGCAAGGGCAAACAATATCAGTGCAGACAAGGTAGAGGATATAAGAAGGATATTTGCAAAGAGCTGGGCAAAGAAGGCAAGGCCAGGCTGGTGGATTCAGGGGCCTGATGGCAGATGGTACCGGAAAAAATGATATAGCACATCCTTGCAAAGCGGATCAAAAAGTGCTATATTGTACTTAAGAGGTGAGAGAGGATGTGAGTGATTAAGAGACCTGGAGGGGTTTATGAACCAGAGGGGACTCAAGAATTACAGCCCCGAGATTATCAGGCAGGCACTTGACGAGCTTTTAAGGGACAAGAGATACCATGCTGCCCCTCCAAGCAAGAAATACGAGATGTTGATAAAAAGATGCAGAATCCTGAATGAGATCGGTAAAAAAATAACCAAAAACAGAAGGAAAGATGTAAAAGGACATTAAACACCTCATCCATGGATGAACTTGTCAAGGCCATTCTCAAGGATGACGCAATCCTTGTTGTATCCATAGTAGATACGGAAACAGTTGAGCATGCAAGAAGGATCCATGATACCTATCCCACTGCCACGGCGGCACTGGGAAGGGTAATGACAGCTGCCCTGCTTCTCTCCCATAACCTTAAAGACAGCCAGAGGGTGATGCTCCAGATCAAGGGGGATGGCCCTTTGAGGGAGGTTGTTGCCGAGGCTGACTGGCTCAGCAGGGTGAGATGCTACATAAAGAGGCCCCATATCCATCTGGGGCTGAAGGATGGAAAACTTGATGTGGGCAGGGCGATCGGTAGGGGAATGCTTTACGTTACAAAGGACCTTGGTCTTAAAGAGCCCTATCATAGCGGTGTGCCCCTTCAGACAGGGGAGATCGGTGATGACCTTGCATATTATCTTTTGAAGTCGGAGCAGATCCCCTCGGCGGTATCCCTGGGTGTCTTTGTGGATAGTGATAATTCTGTTAAGGCAAGCGGCGGTTTCATGATTCAGGTGATGCCAGGGGCCAGTAACGAGATTGTTGACTACATTGAAAACCGGCTAAGTGATGTACCTCCGGTCACCTCAATGGTTCTTGATGGTTACTCTCCCCTTGATATAATAAAGAGGGTTGCAGGCAGAGAGATAGAGATCCTCGGGAGGAGGGGAATCACCTATTACTGCCCATGCAGCAGGGAGAGGGTGCTTGACTCTATTGCGTCACTTGGAAGAGAGGAGATTGAGGAGTTAATCAGTAAAGGTGAGGATATTGACGTCCGGTGCTGGTTCTGTGGAAAAAGCTACAGGGTCTCCCAGGAGGATCTGAGAGGGCTACTTGTCCAGGATAATCAGGGATGATTAAAACATCCCCCTCCGCTCATCAACCATATCTGTCTAAAACAAATCCCTGTCAAGGCAGGGCACCTCATAAAAATAAGCCAACCACAGGATTAAACAATAAAGTAACCTCATTTTTATCGTTATACACTAAAACAAGTAAAGAAACAAACCCTATAGGCCCAGAG
>DROX01000063.1 GCA_011321725.1 Nitrospirota bacterium
AAGGAAACCTCCAGGCAGGCCATCGCTGAGCTGAAGAATATGGGTATTGAGGTGGTAATGCTCACAGGCGACAACGAGAGAACAGCACGGAGGATCGCCCAGGAGGTTGGCATAGACAGATTCTTTGCAGAGGTACTGCCCGAGGGGAAGGTTGAGATCATAAGGAAACTCAGGGCCGAGGGCAGAATGGTTGCAATGGTGGGTGACGGAATAAATGATGCACCTGCCCTTGCAGAGGCTGACCTTGGCATTGCCATTGGTACTGGCACGGACATAGCCATGGAGGCATCTGACATTACACTGATAAAGGGTGACCTGAGAAGTGTTGTGGAGGCCATAAGACTCAGTAAGCTTACCCTCAGGACGATCAAACAGAACCTCTTCTGGGCATTCTTCTACAATATCATTGGAATCCCAATAGCCGCCGGGGTACTCTATCCCTTTGGCGGGCCCCTTCTCAATCCAATATTCGCCTCTGCTGCCATGGCATTCAGTTCTGTATCAGTGGTAACCAACTCCCTGAGATTGAGAACAAAGAACCTTTGAGATTTGAGTCTTAAAACACCCCCTTCAATGATGCCCTCTCAACCTGCGGACAAGGTCCAACATATCTGATGGCATGGGGCTTGAAAATTCAAGCCATTGTCCAGTTGCTGGATGTACAAATCCAAGCACAGCAGCATGAAGCATCTGGCGGGGAATCTTAATAACACCTTCCTTGCTCTTTATTATGGTCTTCCTCCCGTACACCCTGTCACCAAGCACGGGATGACCAACAGAGGAAAAGTGTACCCTTATCTGATGTGTTCTGCCTGTGGCAAGACTGACCTCTATCAGGGTAGCATCCCTGAATTCCTCTATCACCCTCCAGAAGGTCTTTGCATATCGGCCTCTTTTGACCCTTGTTGACATCTTTTTCCGGTGTGTCCTGCTTCTTCCGATGGGCAGTTCAATTTCACCCTCTTTATCTTTCATATGTCCGAAAACAAGGGCATAATAGGTTCGTTTGATCTCCCTTTTTCTGAACGCCTCCACCAGGCAATAATAGGCCTCTTCAGAAAGGGCAACCACTACAACACCAGAGGTATCCTTATCAAGCCTGTGTACTACACCTGGTCTCAAAGGCCCTCCAACAGGGGCAAGTTTACCAACATGATATGCCAGGGCATTCATCAGGGTACCACAACGATGCCCTGCTGCAGGATACATGACAAGCCCCGGTGGTTTATCTACAACAACTATATCCCGGTCCCTGTAAAGTATCTCCAGTGGAATTTGTTCTGGTTTTAGGGTAATCTCCTCTTCAGGTATGGTTATCTCTATGATATCATTGCGTTTTATCTTGTAGCCTGGTTTTACTGGCCTGCCAGCAAGGAGGATATTTCCCTTTTTTATCAGTTGCTTGATAAAGGAACGTGTCCTTGAAAGCCTCTCGGAAAGATAGAGGTCAATACGCTGGCCTGCATCAGGCGATTCCACTGTCAATGTCACTTTCTCTGACATAAATAAAATATTACCATAATCAGAGGGTAGCAGGCCGGAAAGCCCCCGGTTTTTGTTTTAGCGAGGCTTGGTCAAAGGTGCCAAAAATAAAAAGGGGTATGGTGATTAGCCATACCCCTTAATTAACTCCGGCAGCGACCTACTTTCCCACGACCTCCCGGTCGCAGTATCATCGGCCCTGGTGGGCTTAACTTCCGTGTTCGGAATGGGAACGGGTGTTTCCCCACCGGTATAGCCACCGGAAACCTTTTTTCCATATCTATTATAGAATTTAAAGAACCTTGAAATCAAGCCTCTTTGGCAACGGGGAGGTACTGGAGGAGGATACAGGCAAGGCGCACGGTCTATTAGTACTGGTAGGCTGAACGCATTACTGCGCTTACACCTCCAGCCTATCAACCTGGTAGTCTACCAGGGACCTTCAGGTGGGTTTACCCCACGGGAGACCTAATCTTGGGGTGGGCTTCCCGCTTAGATGCCTTCAGCGGTTATCCCGTCCGGACATGGCTACCCGGCATTGCTCCTGGCAGAACAACCGGAACACCAGAGGTCCGTCCATCCCGGTCCTCTCG
>DROX01000064.1 GCA_011321725.1 Nitrospirota bacterium
AATACGGCAGTCAGGAGTCAGGAGTCAGGAGTTAACAGTGAGCAGTAAGCAGTGAGCAGTTGATATGATCAACCTGAATATATAGTATGAGAATCCCCAAATAAAGCACTATATATTGATTTTTGCAGAAATAAAAGATTTTTTGCTTGACAAAAAAATGATTTTATATTATCATTTAGTGGTAGAAAGTGGTAAAAAGTGGGAGGTTTCGTGCCGGGGTTCTTAAGCAAATTCTATCAGAAGGTTGACGAAAAAGGCAGATTATTAATCCCCTCAAAACTCAGATCAATCCTCCAGAAGAATTATAACAGTAATACATTATATATTACACTTGCGGCCTTTGATAAATGTCTCCACGTCTATCCTCTTGAGGAGTGGCAGAAGTTAGAGGAGAAGGTACGTGGCCTCCCCAGATCAAAGAAGTCTGTCAAGTATTTTACAAGACGGGTCATAGCATCAGCCCATGAATGTGAACTTGACAAGCAGGGAAGGATCCTTATCCCTGCTGATCTCAGGGAGGATGCAAATATTAATGGTGAGATAGCCATTGTTGGATCAATAGACAAGATTGAGCTATGGAACAGGACCGAATGGGACAGGGTTCAGGATCCAGCGAATATTGATGCTGAGGCCTATGAGGCAGAACTTGCCGAGATGGGTCTTTAATATATGGTGCATAGACCTGTACTGCTTGACGAGGTGATGGAGATGCTGGATATAAAAGAGGACGGTATCTATGTGGATGCAACAATAGGAGGTGGGGGGCATGCTGAGGCGATACTGTCAAGGCTCTCAGAGAGGGGTACATTGATCGGGCTTGACAGGGACGAGGAGGCACTCAAGAGGGTAGCCCAGAGGATTAAGGACAGGAGGTTGAGGCTCCTGCATCTCAATTTTGCTGATATGGACAGGATACCCGATCTGACGCAGGTGAAGGTCAACGGGGTATTGATGGACCTTGGTGTATCCATGTATCAGCTGAAGGATGAGGAGAGGGGGTTCAGTTTCTACTCTGATGCCCCCCTTGACATGAGGATGGACAGACGTTCCACCCTGACAGCATGGGAGATAGTAAACACCTGGAGCAGGGAGCGGATAGAGGAGGTTCTGAGAGGGTATGCTGATGAAAAAAGGGCCGGTGCAATAGCAAGAAGGATAGTACAGGCAAGACAGAAGAGAAGGATAAATACATGCAGGGAGCTTGCTGATCTGGTAATGTCTGTATACAGAAGGCGAGGCCGCATCCATCCTGCAACAAGGACCTTCCAGGCCCTGAGGATTGCTGTTAACAGGGAGATAGAGGCACTTCAGGATGGCCTGAAGGCAGCGGTTGAAATCCTTGCAAGAGGGGGAAGGTTATGTGTGATCTCCTATCACTCGGCAGAAGACAGGGTGGTAAAGTTCTTTCTCAGAGATGCGGAGAGGCAGGGCATCCTCAGAAGGATCAACAAGAAGCCAATAACACCCTCTGAGAGAGAAAAGAGGGAGAACCCCTCATCACGGAGTGCAAAGCTCAGGGCGGGGGAGAGGATATGATAATAAGGCGCTCATTTATTTTAAAGGTGTTATCTCTTTTATTACCCCTTGTGCTGGTCTTCTCAGTTGTGTATCTCAGGAGCAGCATTACTGCACTTGAGTACCAGCTTGGCCAGCTCCAGCTGGAAAAACTCAGGCTCATCAATAAAAAGAGCGAACTCATAGCCCGGAGGGCAAAGGCCACCTCCCTGAAGAAGATAGAGCTTGTTGCTACCAGAAAGATGGGACTTAGATATATTGACAGGCAAAAGGTCTTTTATGTAAAGGAGGTGGCACCACCAGCACCTTATACAGCAGGACTGGATAACAATAAATAAAATTCAGAGAAAGTAGATGAACAAAAGGGCCCTTTTTGTAAAGACCACTATTTTTGTACTGTTTTTTCTGGTTTTGCTCCGCCTTGTTGACCTCATGTTGATAAAGCATGCAAAACTGAGCAGGATTGCGCGTGTCCAGCAGACAAAGGAGCAGGAGGTGCTTGTAAGGAGGGGGATTATCTATGACAGAAAGGGCAGGGAGCTTGCAGTCAACCTGGAAAGGCCGTCCCTTTACTGTGATCCCAAGCTGATAGAGGAGCCAGGTGAGTTTGCCCAAAAGGTGGGGGGAATCCTGAAGCTTGACAAGAGAAGGCTTGTAAAGCTCCTGAAAGGCGAGAGGCGGTTTGCCTGGATTGCAAGAAAGGTCTCTCCTGAGGTGGCATCCCGGATTCAATCATTGAGGATTGAGGGCATGGGGATGCTTCCTGACACAAAAAGATTTTACCCGAAGGGAAAACTCGCAGCACATCTGCTGGGTTTTGTAGATATAGACAACAAGGGTCTTGAGGGTGTGGAAAGGACATATGAGGATTTTCTGATAGCCGATGGGGGGAGGGTTTACATTACCAGGGATGCAAAGGGTAATATATTATATAGAGGTGGCAACTTTGAAAGTTCCGGTAACAGTATTGTTTTGACCATAGATGAGGGGCTACAGGCTATTGTTGAAGAGGAGATTGACAGGGCTGTGAGGCAGTGGCAGGCCAGTGCAGCCACTGTTATAATGATGGATCCCTTTACAGGTGAGATACTGGCCCTTGCAAACAGGCCAACCTTTGATCCGAACAGACCCGGTCGCTACAGGGCATCATCAAGACGAAACAGGGCGATCACAGACCTCTATGAACCAGGTTCCACCTTCAAGCTTGTAACAGCTACAGCTGCCCTTGAGGAAGGGGTTGCCACCCTGAATACAAGATTTGATTGCTCAGATGGCTATATTGAAGTGGGTGGAAAGAGGATCCGCGATTCCCACAAGCACGGCATACTGACACTTAAAGAGATTATAGAGAAGTCATCAAATGTAGGTGCTGTCAAGGTGGCCCTTAAACTGGGTCCCGGCAGACTCTACAAGTATGTGAAGTTGTATGGTTTCGGTGAAAAGACAGGTATAGACCTGATAGGTGAATCACCAGGTATTGTGAAGGACCCCTCTCAGTGGTCAGCCACAACAATAGGTGCAATGGCTATAGGCTATGAGGTGATGGTAACACCTCTTCAGGTGCTCAGGGCCTATGCAGTGGTTGCAAACGGTGGGTATGAGATAAGACCCCATGTTGTGTCAAAGGTTATATCACCAGAGGGGTTATTGTTGAAAAAGAACAGGGGAGCAAGGGGCAGAAGGATCATCTCCGAAAGGACGGTAAGACAGCTTAAAGTGGCCCTTAGGGCGGTGGTCTCTGAGGATGGTACCGCTCCTAAGGCATCAATCCCTGGAAATACCGTTGCAGGTAAGACAGGTACCACAAGGCTTGTTGATAAAAGGACAGGGAGGTACTCATACAGGGACTTTGTGAGCTCCTTTGTGGGCATGGTGCCTGTAGAGAACCCCCTCTTTGTCATGATCGTGGTCATATGGAGGCCAGAGAGGATGTACTATGGTGGTGAGGTTGCAGCCCCTGTGTTCAGGGCAATAGCTGAGAAGGCGCTGGCATACAGGTTCATACCAAGGGAGGACAGATTGAAGGATACCTTCCTTTATGTAAGCTCTGATGAGAACATAATGCTGAAGAGGATGGCTGTGGCAGAGAAATGAGATTGAGTGAACTGATCAGAGGTGTTGGGATAAGAAGGCTACATGGTGAAGCTGATATACATGGCATATCCACAGACTCAAGGTCTGTGAAGGAGGGGGATCTCTTCTTTGCCATGAAAGGGCTGAGACACGATGGCAACCTCTTCATAGATGATGCGATCAGAAGAGGTGCTGTAGCAGTGGTCACCGAGAGGCCCCTGGATGGTAACAGGGGATGCGCATGGGTAGAGGTGGAGGACATAGAGGACTGCCTTGCCTGCGTATCAAGCAGATTCTATGGCAATCCCTCCGAGTCTCTCACCCTTATAGGCATCACAGGGACCAACGGTAAGACCACCACATCCTACCTGGTCAGGGAGATATTTGAAGAGGATGGCAGGGCAACAGGGCTGATAGGAACTGTGAGATACATGATCAAAGACAGGGTAATAAGGTCAGGCCTTACAACACCACTGGCTGTTCAGTTCCAGGCGCTCCTTGCAGAGATGGTGAAGGAGGGTGTTGAGGTTGCTATTGCTGAGGTATCATCCCACGGGCTTTCCCTGAAGAGGGTTGACTACTGCAGCTTCAATGCGGCCCTTTTTACCAATCTCTCAAGGGACCACCTTGACTACCATCACGATATGGAAGGCTATTTCTCTGCAAAGAAAAGGCTCTTCATTGACCTTAAACCCGGGGTCTCTGTTGTTAACAGCGATGATCCCTATGGTAGAAGGCTCTACAATGAACTCAGGAAGAGCAGTTGCAGGGTTGTCACCTATGGTTTAAAGGGGAAGGCAGATTTCAGGGCCGTCAAGATCATACAGAAGGAGCATGAGACGGAATTGGAGGTTGTAGCCCCGGAAGCAAACATGAGGATAACATCACCTCTCATTGGCATGGTCAATGTCTATAACATACTGGCTGCTGTGGCATTGACAAGGAGCCTTGGCGTGGGCTGGCATCAGATAGTGAGGGCAATATCCAGATTCAGAGGTGTTGAGGGCAGGCTGGAGACGGTCTGGACTGACAGGGGATTCCTTGCCGTGATAGATTATGCCCATACCCCTGATGCACTCAGAAAGGTCCTTGAGACCCTGAGAGGGATATGCAGGGGAAGGCTTATAACTGTATTCGGCTGCGGCGGTGACCGTGACAGGGGAAAAAGGCCGGAGATGGGTGCCATTGCCACTGAAATGAGTGACCTCGTGGTGATCACCTCTGACAATCCAAGGACAGAACCACCGGAACTGATCATTGAAGATATAAAGAAAGGTATAAAGAAGGACAATTATAGGGTGGAACCGGACCGCAGGGAGGCCATCTTCAGGGCAGTGGGCATGGCAGACAGGGGTGATCTCCTGTTGATTGCAGGCAAGGGTCACGAGGATTACCAGGAAATAAGGGGTGTCAGATACAGGTTCAACGACAGGGAGGTGCTCCTTGAGGCCCTGAAAACCCTGAAAGGGGCTGGTATATAGATATGGCCATATACTCATTAACAGAGATACTGGAGGCCACAGGTGGAAGGCTTCTACTGAAAGGAGCAGAGAACTTCTCTGGTATCTCAATTGACTCCCGTACCATCAGAGAGGCCCAGTTATTCGTCGCCCTGAAGGGTGAACGTTTTGATGGTCACGACTTTCTTGAACAGGCACTGAACAGTGGGGGTGCTGGTGCGCTGGTCTCCCTGCCCCCGCTTATCCCCCATCGGGGCAAGAGCATTATCTATGTGAGCAACACCCTGAAGGCACTGCAGGGTATCGCAAGGTACAGGCGGCTGAGCAGGAAGATCAGGGTTGTGGCGGTTACAGGAAGCAATGGAAAGACAACCACAAAGGAGATGATCGCAAAGATACTCTCATCAAGGTATGACGTGCTTTCCAGCAGGGGTAACCTGAATAATCATATAGGGCTTCCCCTTTCACTGACAGAACTGGACAGGCAGGATATGGCTGTGCTTGAGATGGGTGCAAGCAGGCAGGGTGATATTGATGACCTCTGCCAGATAGCCATTCCAAACACAGGGGTGATTACCAATATCGGACCAGCTCACCTGGAGGGTTTCGGCAGTGTGCAGGGTGTGTTTGAGACAAAGATGGAGATGCTCCGATACGTTGATTCCGTGGTTCTGAACCATGACGATGGGATGATCAGGAAGGTCCCCGAAGAGAAACTGAAAGGTAAAAGGGTGGTCACCTTTGCAATCAAATCCGATGCAGATGTCAGGGCCGAATCCATTGTGTATGGCGAAAGGGGGATTGACTTCAATGTGATCCTGAAGGAGGGCAAGGAGTTCCATCTTCACCTCCCCCTCTATGGCCTTTTCAATATATACAATGCCCTTGCTGCAATAGCGGTTGGTATGCTCTATGGTATCCCTGAAGATTCGGTAGTGGAGGCGCTCGGAACATTCAGGGGTGTACCCCAGAGGCTTGAAATAGACAGACTCAAGGGGGCCACTGTCATAAGTGATCTCTATAACGCAAACCCCGCATCCATGGAGGAGGCACTGAAGGAGCTGGTACATCTGAAAAAGGGGCGTGCCATTGCAGTGCTTGGTGACATGCTTGAGCTTGGTGCCTATGCCGAGGCTGCCCACAGGGAGATTGGCAGACTCATCGCCACACTGCCCATTGATGTGGTGATAGCTGTAGGGGACTATACAAGATATATTAAGGAAGAATTAAACGGAAGGGGAAGCAGGATTGAGTTTCACCATGTGGACAGCCCCGAAGGGGCTGGAAGGCTGTTAATAGATCTGATTAGAGAGGGTGACACGGTGCTGATAAAAGGCTCCAGGGGGATGAAAATGGAGGAGGTCCTGAAGGTATAATGCTGTATCAGTTACTATATGGTCTGCATGAATATTACTTCCCCTTCAATGTCTTTCGTTATATCACCTTCAGGACTGCCATTGCGGTCATTACAGCCTCGTTGCTGACCTTTGTCCTTGCCCCCTATGTTATTGAGAGGCTGCGCAGGCTCAGCCTTACGCAGCAGATCAGGGATGATGGCCCCCAGAGCCATCTCTCAAAGGCCGGTACCCCTACCATGGGTGGTGTGCTTATACTGTTAAGCATTGTCATTACCGCACTGCTCTGGATGGACCTGAGGAACCCCTACACCTGGGTGCTGATAGTGGCAACGGCAGGGTTTGGTGCGATAGGCCTCTGTGACGACCTTCTGAAGATAAGGAGGGCAAACCACAAGGGGTTGAGACCCTGTTACAAGTTCCTTGCACAGATTCTGCTTGCTGCTGGCATAAGCCTCTTCCTGCTGAAGGTGCCCCATGATCCCTATAGCACAAAGCTAAGTGTGCCCTTTTTCAAGAGATGGCTTATTGACCTGGGGATCTTTTATCTGCCCTTTGCGGTCTTTGTCATTGTTGGCTCCTCAAATGCCGTCAACCTCACCGATGGCATAGACGGCCTTGCCATAGGGCTTGTTGCGATTGCGGTGCTTGCAAACGGACTGCTTGTATACATAAGCGGACATTCAGGGCTTGCCAGGTATCTCCAGGTACTCTATCTCCCCATGACGGGTGAGCTGACCGTCTTTTGTGGTGCCATGTTCGGAGCGTCAATCGGCTTTCTCTGGTACAATGCCTATCCAGCGGATGTCTTCATGGGGGATGTGGGTTCACTCGGTCTTGGTGGTGCCCTGGGTACACTTGCGGTGATTACGAAGCATGAGATTGTTCTGGCAATTGTGGGTGGTATCTTCGTGATAGAGACCGTTTCAGTAATAATGCAGGTGCTTTCCTTCAAGCTGACAGGCAGAAGGGTATTCAGGATGGCACCAATACACCACCACTTTGAGGTCAAGGGGTGGCCGGAACCGAAGACAGTGGTGCGGTTCTGGATAATCGGGATACTCCTTGCATTGCTGAGCCTGTCAACATTGAAGGTGAGGTAGTCAGGGTAGATGATCGGGGAAGAGAGCGTTCTATACGACATGAAAGATATAGGTGATTTCAAAAACAAAAGGGTTTTGATTGTGGGGCTGGGGCTCAGTGGTATTGCTGCGGCAAGGCTCCTGTCAGACCATGGTGCGGATATACGTATTACCGACAGGAGGGATGAGTCAGAGCTCGTGGGCAATATAATGCAGCTGCCAGAGGGTGTAACCATAGAAACGGGAAGACACTCCAGTGCAATGATTGATGGCATTGACCTGATCGTGGTCAGTCCTGGTATTGGTCCTGAAAATGCGATTATAAGGGAGGCAAGGGGACAGGGTGTCCCCATTATCAGTGAGATTGAGCTTGCCTACCTCTCATCTGCAGATATCCCCTGGATAGCTGTAACTGGAACAAACGGTAAGTCAACCACCACGACCCTGATAGACCTGATATTGAAGAGGGCTGGTTTCAGGATATTGACGGGTGGCAACATTGGTGTGCCCCTTTCGGGTCTGATCAAGGACAATGTATACAGTGGCTCTGGAGAGAGGACCGACTACATAGTGGCTGAGATCTCCTCCTTCCAGTTAGAGAGCATAAGGAGATTCAGGCCCCGTATAGCGGTCATACTCAATATCACACCTGATCATCTTGACAGGTACAGGGATATTGATGAGTACATTGAAGCGAAAAAGAGGATATTCAGAAATATGCAGGCAGAGGATATGCTAATACTGAACTTTGACGATCCTGTGGTGAGAGCCATGGGAGCCTGCTCCGATGCGGTAGCACATTTCTTCTCCTTACACGGTTCAGACAATGCTGCTGCGACCCTGATCAAGGATACCATCTATCTGAATGGCCAGGAGGTGGTCTCCCTGGATGAGATGCAGTTGAAGGGTGTACACAATATTGAGAATGCCCTTGCTGCCACGCTTGCCTCTGGCCTTGCAGGTGCTGATATGGAATCCCTGAGAAGCATCCTGAAGGAATTCAGGGGGCTTGAACACCGTCTTGAGTATGTTGATACCATTGACTCCGTCAGTTTCTACAATGATTCCAAGGGCACAAATATCGGCGCAGTCATAAAATCCCTTGAGAGTTTTGACCATTCTGTGGTGCTCATCCTTGGAGGCAAGGACAAGGGTGCTGATTTTACCAGCCTTGCACCCTATATAAAGGGGAGGGTCAAGGCTGTTGTGGCACTGGGTGAGTGCAGGGAAAAGATAGTTATGCAGTTGATGGATGTAGTAGATGTTATAAAGGTTGAGGATATGGCAGAGGCTGTCAACAGGGCCTTCTCCATTGCAAGACCTTCAGGTGTCGTACTCCTGTCACCTGGATGTGCAAGCTTTGATATGTTTGAGGGTTTTGAACACAGGGGCAGGGTATTCAGGGAAGAGGTCTTAAGGCTGAAGGGAGGATGATGGAACTCCACAGGGAATACAGGATTGACCGCCTGCTTCTCTTCACCGTGATTGCGCTCACGGTGGTGGGGGTGTTGATGGTCTACAGCTCCACTGCTCTTATGCCTATTGCAAGCGGAAGAGGTGTGGCCAGTTCCCGTGAGGGATACCAGTTCGTTTATCTGAAGAAGCATCTCCTCACACTGCTTGTCTCTGTCTTCGTTATGTTTGTATTCTACAGGCTCTCTCCCGATAACCTGAGGAGACTCTCCTACCCCATGCTTATTATTGCCATACTGCTGCTCCTTGCCGTCTTCATTCCAGGGCTGGGGTTAAAGATCAATGGTGCAAGGAGATGGTTGAGGCTCTGGCCTTCCACATTCCAGCCCGGTGAGTTTGCAAAGTTTGCCATGGTGCTTTTCCTTTCCAGGTATCTTTCCGAGACAGAGGATATCAGGGCGAAATTAAAGACATTCATGATACCCGTTGGCATCATGTTCCTGATACAGGGCATTCTCCTTATGCAGCCCGATTTTGGCGGTGCCTTTACTGTGGGAATCCTCACCATGGCCATCCTCTATATCGCAGGTTCTCCCATAAAATACCTTGCAATGCTCTTTGCATTTATCACACCCCTGCTTGTACCGCTCCTGATGGAACCCTACAGGCTCAGGAGGATAATGGTCTTTCTTGACCCCTGGAAGGATCCCTATGGCAGCGGGTTCCAGCTTGTACAGTCCTTTGTTGCCCTTGGCAGTGGTGGATTGTTTGGCGTGGGGCTTGGTTCAGGCAGACAGAAGCTGAATTTCCTCCCCGAGATCAATACAGACTTCATATTCTCCCTGATAGGCGAAGAGCTTGGATTTGCCGGGGTTCTTGTGGTGATCACCCTCTTCGTCCTCTTTTTCATCCGTGGCAATGTGATCTCAAAGAGGGCTCGCAGTAATTTCTCCTTCTATCTCTCAACAGGCCTGGTCCTGATGGTGACAGTACAGGCGATAATCAATATCTCCGTTGTTACGGGCCTTGTCCCCACAAAGGGGCTGCCACTGCCCTTCATAAGTTACGGTGGTTCAGCATTGCTTGTTAACTACATGGCAGCGGGTGTCCTTTTGAGACTCTCAAGGTCAGAACCTGAAAGGATGAGCATTGTAACCAGAGAGGGGCTTGTGAGAAAGAGGGCAAGGCTTAAGGCAAGAATGCTCAGGAGGAAGATAAGATGAGGGTTGTGATTGCAGGTGGTGGAACAGGTGGGCATCTCTATCCAGGGCTTGCCCTTGCAGAGGAGATACTCAGGAGAGACCCTGACGCAGAGGTGATCTTTATGGGAAGTGAGAGGGGTATAGAAGCAAGGGTGGTGCCACGGGAGGGATACAGGATAAAGTTCATCCCCACAGAGGGGTTTGTGGGCAGGTCCCCTCTTCGCAAGTTCCGTTCCATTGTAAGTTTTATAAAGGGGCTGAGGTTGAGTTACCGCTATCTTGACGATATAAGACCCGATATTGTTGTTGGTTCAGGCGGTTATGTGTCTGTGGCACCTGTGATGGCTGCGTGGCTTCTCTCCATACCATCAGTGATAATGGAGCAGAACTCCGTGCCGGGCAGGGCCAACAGGTTCCTGAGCAATTTTGTAAGGGCTGTGTGTGTAACATACACGGAGAGTATGCGCTATTTCCCCTCAGGTAAGGTTCACCTCACAGGTAACCCTGTGAGGGAAAGGGTGCTTTACGGTAACAGTGAGGCAGCCTGCAGGATCTTTTCGCTGAAGAAGGGGGTGTTCACGGTCCTTGTGTTTGGAGGTAGTTCCGGTGCATCGGCAATCAACAGGGCAATGGTGGATGCCCTTCAGTATCTCATTGATCTGAGAGGGCAGATACAGTTCCTGCACCAGACAGGTGAGAGGGACTACGAGTTTGTAAAAAAGGCCTACAGGAGCTATGATTACATGGGTACCGTGACACCCTACATCTACCAGATGCCAGAGGCCTATGCAGTGGCAGATCTGGTGGTGTCAAGATCAGGTGCCACTACCATATCAGAGATCTGTGCCGTTGGTAAACCAGCCATCCTCATACCCTATCCACATGCTGCAGGAGACCACCAGGAGATGAATGCAAGGAAGCTTGAGAGCCTTGGTGCCGCTGTAATGATAAGGAACTCCGAACTCACCGGCAAAAGGCTCTCCGAGGAGATCAGGAGGCTCTTTGAAAGGCCTGACCTGAGGGAGAGGATGAGAAGCAGTGCCATGGGGTTTGGCAGGACCGATGCGGTGAAAAAGATAGCAGATATAATGAGCGCCCTCTCTGCAAGGGATGAAGGAAAGGGCTGCAAGGTTTCGGGTCTGGAGGAGGCAGGAGGATAGATGTTTGAAAACTACAGGATCATACACTTTGTTGGAATCGGTGGAATAGGTATGAGCGGCATCGCCGAGGTGCTCCATAACCTTGGCTATGAGATTACCGGTTCTGATGTGAAGGAGTCAGCCAACACACGGCGGCTCCAGTCCCTGGGGATAAGGATAATGATCGGACACAGGGCCGAGAATGTTGACAGTGCACATGTGGTGGTAATCTCCTCTGCGATAAAGGATGACAATCCAGAGGTCATAGAGGCGAGAAGGCGTTCAATCCCTGTGATACCAAGGGCTGAGATGCTGGCGGAGATCGGCAGGCTCAAGTACAGTATCCTTGTTGCAGGTGCCCATGGCAAGACAACCACCACATCGCTTATATCATCCATACTGACCAGTGCAGGGCTTGACCCCACTGTCATCATCGGAGGAAGGCTTAATGCCACCGGTAGCAATGCAAGGCTCGGGCAGGGGAACTTCCTTGTTGCAGAGGCTGACGAGAGCGATGGCTCTTTCCTGAAGCTCTCACCAACCATTGCTGTGGCAACAAATATTGACAGGGAGCATATGGATTATTTCAAGACCATGGATTCCATATGTGCTGCCTTCAGGGAGTTCCTTGACAAGGTCCCCTTCTATGGGCTGTCCGTGCTCTGTTACGAAAACATATACCTGCGCAATATCATGAATGAACTCAGCAGGCGCTATATCACCTATGGTTTTTCAGAGAACGCTGATGTCAGGGCTGTTGAGATCAAGAGGTCAGAATCGGGTGGGATGAGCTTCCATCTTATCTACAGGGGTGAAGACCTTGGTGATTTTAACATACCCCTTCTGGGAAACCATAATGTCCTGAATGCCCTTGCAAGCATTGTTGTCTCTCGTGAGCTGTACGTGCCGGTGGAAACCATAAAGGTCTCACTGGAAGGGTTTTCAGGCATTCAGCGGAGGTTTGAATTCAAGGGTTATTGTAACGGGGCAGCCGTGTATGACGACTACGGTCATCATCCCACAGAGATAAAGGCAACCCTGAAGGCAATAAGGGCAGATGGGCACAGGAGATTGATTGCCATATTTCAGCCTCACAGATACACCAGGACAAGGGACCTTTTCAACGAATTCACGGAGTCCTTTGGCGATGTAGACAGGCTTTATGTGATGGATATCTATCCGGCAGGAGAACCACCCATAAAAGGTGTTGATGCAAGGGAACTGTCCACGGCGATCAGGCAGAAGGGTGTTGATGTACATTATGTTAGCGAGCGAGATACCCTTGTTTCGGAACTGAAAAGGGTGGTCAATGACGATGATATAGTGATAACCCTTGGTGCAGGGGATGTATGGAAGGTAGCGGAGGAGCTTACAGGATGACGGAGCAGAAGAGCCTGCTGAACGAGTTTATTGAAGAGTTCCATATCCAGTGTTACCGGGGTGTAATGATGAGGGATTATACATCCCTGAGGATAGGCGGGGAGGCCCCCTGTCTCCTGGTGCCTGATGATGCCATGGGGCTGAAGAGCCTTGTGGATATCCTCAGGGTTGAGGACAGGGGATACCTCATTATCGGTGGTGGCACGAACATGCTCATAAAGGATGGTGGTGTTGATGAGGTTGTCATAAGCCTGAAGAACTTCGGGACACATCAGATAGTGCGTGATGATGGGGATGATGTTGTATATTTTGCCCAGGCAGGCGTCTCCCTTCAGGCTGTTGTGAGGGAGACTATCAATAAGGGACTTACGGGCATGGAGGGCCTCATTGGAATACCCGGTACGGTGGGAGGCGCCCTTTTCGGCAATGCAGGGGCATATGGATATCAGATTATGGATGTTGTTGAGAAGGTCACCATTCTCCGGGAGGGGGTGTTGAGGATCTTCAATAGAGAGGAACTCTACTACGGATACAGGACAGGAGGCTTCCTTGAAGGCGATGTTGTCCTTGGTGTCCACCTCCTGTTGAGGAAGGGTGACAGTGAGGAGATAAAAAAGGCTGCCCAGGGATACCTGAGGGAAAAGAAAAAGACACAGCCCCTCGGGGAGCCTTCGGCAGGATGCGTCTTCAAGAACCCGGAGGGGGTATCAGCAGGCAGGTTGATTGAAGAGTCCGGTCTGAAGGGGATGCGTGTTGGGGATATTGAGGTTAGCAGGGTACATGCAAACTTCTTTATCAATAAAGGAAGGGGAAGCTCTCAGGACTTTATCAGGTTGATGGATATGGTAAGGGAGAAGGTGCTGAGTGACCATGGCGTGGTGCTTGAGCCAGAGATAAGGATCTACGGGAAGGATTAGGATGCTTGTTACGGGGAAACGGATCGGTGTGATTGCAGGTGGACTCTCAGCGGAAAGGGAGGTCTCCCTCAGAAGCGGCAGGGCTGTCTACAATGCATTGAAGGAAAAGGGTTATGATGTGGTCTTCATTGATGCCGGAGAGGACCTCTGTGAGCGGATAAGGGAGACAGGGACAGAGGTGGCATTCCTTGTGTTGCATGGTGGCTGGGGTGAGAATGGTGCTGTGCAGGGGATGCTTGAGGTGATGGGTATACCCTATACAGGTTCGGGAGTGCTTGCATCGTCAATAGCAATGGACAAGGTGGTTTCAAAGCAGATGTTCCAGTTTCACGGACTGAAGGTTCCACCCTACATTGTTGTGGATGCCCATGAATACGCTGAGCCTGACTTCCCTTTACCATGGGTTGTAAAGCCCTCAAGGGAGGGCTCAAGCGTGGGGGTCAATATTGTGGACAACAGTTCTGCTCTATCACAGGCACTGGAGGTGGCCTCAAGTTACGGTGGACCTGTCCTGATAGAAAGGTATATCAGGGCAAAGGAGGTACAGGTTGGCATCCTTGGTGATAAGGTGCTTGGTGCCGTTGAGGTGAGGCCCAGGAGGAGGTTTTATGATTATGTGGCAAAGTATACAGAGGGGGCCACAGAGTACATACTCCCTCCGGAGATAGATGCACAGCTCTATCAGAGGGCCTCTGAGATTGCACTTCGTGCACATCAGTGTATCCAGTGTAGCGGTGCAACAAGGGTTGACCTGCTGATAGATGATGACAGGGAGATATACCTGCTTGAGGTCAATACAATCCCGGGAATGACAGAGACATCCCTGTTGCCAAAGATAGCCAGGCAGGGTGGCTATGACTTTATAGACCTTCTGGAGGAGATACTCAGGGAGGCCCTGAGATGATTTTCAGGAAAAAGAGAAAAAGGAAGAACAGATTGAAAAGGGGCTCTAACAATCTAAGTGAGATGATCCTCCATCCCCTTTTCAGATATGCCGTTACGGTGGTGCTTGCCGCAGGAATACTGGTAGCTGCTGTGGTAATGCTCTACATGGCTGTGGAACGTACATTTACAATCAGGAAGATAGTCGTTACAGGTAACAGACATCTCACAGGAGGAGATATCATTGCCCTTGCAAAGCTCAGAAGAGGCGAAAGCCTTATCAGGATCAAAAGCGAGGACATTGAGAAGAACCTTGCCAGCTCAGCCTGGATAAAGGGGTTGAGCATCAGGAAGGAGCTCCCGGGAACCCTTATAATCAGGATCAGGGAGGCCGAGCCTGTTGCGCTTCTGAAGAAGGGCAGGAGGCTCTATCTTCTGGGCAGAGACGGTGAGATACTTGACAGGGTGAAGGAGAGGGAGACCTTCCTGCCTGTTATATCGCTCAAAAGACAGAACAGGAGGCTTTTAAAAGAGGTGATCAGACTTGCATCTGTGATAAGGAGGGACAACCTTTTTGATGACAGAAGGGTTGAGATAAAGGCAGGGAAATTAGAGGATATCACCCTCAAGGTTGATGACCTGCTTATAAAGGTTGGTAAGGGAGATTACAGGACCAAGCTCAGAAGGTTCAGAGAGATAGAGAAGCAGATAGCCAGGAAGGGCATACCTGTAGAGTACATTGACCTGAGATTCTCAAGGAGGGTAATAGTGCATCCCGTAAAGGAGAGGATAAGTGGGTAAGGCCGGGCTGATAGCAGGCCTTGATGTGGGCACCACAAAGGTCTGTGCCATTGTGGGACAGGTGATGGAAGAGGGCAGGATGGAGGTACTTGCCCTTGGTTCTGCTCCTTCCAACGGGCTCAGGAAGGGGATAGTGGTAAATATTGAGTCAACAGTGGAGTCAATCGTGAAGGCCATTGAGGATGTGAGCAACACATCATCGGTTGAGATAAACTCCGTGTATGTGGGGGTTGCTGGTGGCCATATAAAGAGCTTTGAAAGCTACGGTGCTGTAGGGATAAAGGGCAGGGAGGTCTCAAGGGCTGATCTTGAGAGGGCGCTTGATGCTGCAAAGGCTGTCTATGTCCCCCTGGACAGGGAGGTGCTCCATGTAATCCCAAAGGAGTACGTTGTGGATGACCAGGAAGGTATCATTAATCCCATCGGGATGACCGGTGTAAGGCTTGAGGCAAAGGTGCAGATAGTGACAGGCTCTGTATCAGCGGTACAGAACCTGATAAGATGCTGCGAGAAGGCCCAATTGCAGGTGGTTGACATAGTGCTTGAACCCCTTGCCTCCTCACTTGCAACGCTGAAAGAGGATGAGATGAAGCAGGGTGTGGTGATGATTGATATTGGAGGTGGAACAACAGACCTGGCCTTTTACAAGAAGGGGAGCCTTGCCTATACATCTGTTATTGCCATTGGAGGTAACCACATCACAAATGATATCGCCATAGGGCTGAGACTTCCTGTAGATGAGGCTGAAAGGGTAAAGATGGCCTATGGAGCGGTGCTGCCCCTTGGCTCCACAGACAGTGAGGAGATAGGGATAATGGTGGCTGGTCGTGAAAGAAAGACCATCCCGAGGAGCTATCTCTACGAGATCATAAGCCCCAGGTGTGAGGAGTTGCTGGAGCTGATAAAGGCTGAACTG
Organism: Nitrospirota bacterium; assembly: GCA_011321725.1. GTDB lineage: Bacteria > Nitrospirota > Thermodesulfovibrionia > Thermodesulfovibrionales > JdFR-85 > JAADHP01. The sequence goes on from DROX01000064.1 coordinate 16,136, forward strand.
AAGAAGTGCGGTGCCTATGAAGAGGCCATCTATGGTGTTGTGCTTACCGGAGGTGCATCTCAGCTCAAGGGGCTTGACAGGATGGCAGAGGCGGTGCTTGGGCTACCTGTAAGGGTAGGGTGTCCTGAGAATATCTATGGCCTTGGTGACACCGTGGCTGATCCGAAGTACTCCACCGGGGTGGGGCTCCTGATGTACGGGGCACAGAACGAAGCCCAGCCTGTCATCACAGGGGATATGTTCGGTGGAATCCTGAAGAGGATGAAACAATGGGTAAAAGGTTTCCTTGGTAGACAATAAATACATTGCGAAAGGGGGTATTTTATGTTTGAGATTGAAGAGGTAAGGAATCATTCAGCCAGGATCAGGGTTGTTGGTGTTGGAGGGGCAGGAGGTAATGCCATCAACAACATGATCAATTCAAACCTGAGGGGGATTGACTTTATTGCCATCAATACCGATCTCCAGGTGCTTGACAACAGCCTTGCACCACGGAAGATTCAGATAGGCGCTGAGCTTACAAAGGGCCTGGGTGCCGGGTCAAATCCAGAGATCGGCAGGGAGGCAGCACTTCATGACAGGGAGGCAATTGCTGAGGCTGTTACAGGTTCTGACATGGTCTTTATCACCGCGGGCATGGGAGGTGGCACAGGCACCGGTGCTGCACCTGTGGTTGCATCCATAGCAAGAGAGCATGGAGCACTAACTGTGGCAATTGTAACAAAGCCCTTCTTCTACGAAGGGAAGCAGAGGCAGAGAAACGCCGAAGAGGGCATCAAGGAGCTCAGGGAATATGTGGATACACTCATTGTCATCCCCAATGACAGGATTGCCCTTGTTGTTGAGAAAGGTACACCTCTGATGAAATCCTTCTCCATTGCAAACGATGTGTTGAAGCAGGCTGTGCAGGGGATATCAGATCTGATCCTGATACCAGGGCTGATCAACCTTGACTTTGCCGATGTGAGGACAATCATGGAAAACTCAGGCAGGGCTGTCATGGGTATTGGTACCGGCAATGGTGACGAAGGTGCTATTACAGCTGCCAAGAAGGCCATATCCAACCCGCTTCTTGAGGACTCAAACATTGATGGTGCCAGGGGGATACTGATCAATATTACAGGCGGTATAGAGATGTCACTCAGTGCTGTGCAGGAGGCCACCGCCCTTATATACGACTCTGCCCACGAGGATGCCAATATAATATTCGGCGCTGTGATAGACCCGGACCTCACAGACGAGATAAAGGTAACAGTGATCGCCACCTCCTTTGAGCCAAGGAAGGAGAAGGTTGAGCTTGAGGATGTGAAAAAGTGGAGGCCCTCCTATACATCCGTCTCTGCAGGTACAAAAAAGGCCATAAAGAGGCATGACCACAAACCCACAGAGAGGATACTCTCAAAGAGTATGAACAGAGAGAGGCAGGAGAAACTACCCACAGACCTTATGTCTTATGATGACCCTTATGACCTTCCTGCCTTCATGAGGAAGCGGGTTTAGGAGGCAGTGCTTCTGCAGAGCTCTATCGCCTCTCTGAGTTTCAGTGTGCCTGTGTAAAGTGCCTTGCCGGTGATGGCACCCCAGAGGCCGTCAATGGTAAGCAGTCTTTTGATGTCATCAAGGGATGAGATGCCTCCTGATGCAATCACGGGGATGTTGAGCGCCCTCACCATCTTCTCAGTGGTTTCAATATTTGGCCCGGAGAGCATTCCGTCCCTGACGATGTCCGTATAGATGATACCTGCCACACCAAGTGATTCCATCTCTTTTGCAAACCCCATTGCATCTATCCCTGTGACCTCTACCCAGCCCTTTATGGCAACCCGTCCGTCGCGGGCATCAATACCAACCAGTATCCTTCCGGGGTATCGCTCAGTGGCCTCCCTGACAAAATCAGGGTCTTTTACGGCAGATGTTCCCAGTATGACCCTGTTGATACCTGACTGGATAAGATACTCAATCCTCTTCATATCCCTTATGCCACCACCCACTTCAATATCTATATCCACGGCCTTCCTTATCTCTTCAATCCTCTTCAGGTTCTTCTGGTTTCCCGAGAAGGCACCATCAAGGTCAACCACATGAAGCAGTTCTGCACCCTCGTCTGCCCATCTCTTTGCCATCTCTGCGGGATTTCTGGAATATGTTGTTACCTCATCCTTGCGGCCCTGAAGCAGCCTTACACATTGTCCGTCCTTCAGATCAATTGCAGGTATTACAATCATTCCTCCTACCTCTCTTCCCTGTATCGGTACCGTCTGATTAACCGTAACCCCTCTGGATAGTTAATCTTTTTGCCATCCTTGTATTATAAATGATTTCCTCACCGATGGACAAACCATCTCCTGCATGCCCATAGAAAAGAGGATTTTGGGACCGGTGAGTTTAAGTGCAGAAGAAACTCAGGGGTTACAAAAGATGGGGTTCTTCAGGGGCGGAACCAATCCCTTCTGCCGGGCCATCTCCATCAGATATCCCACCGCCTTTCTGCCTTCCCGGCCAAGACCAAGGCTGAATTCATTCACATAGAGTCCTATATGCTGCCTGATCACACCCTCGTCCATCTCCTGGGCATGCCTTTTGATATAGGGCATTACATCATCCCCATGCTGGCAGGCATATTCAATGCTCTCCCTTATCAATCCATCTATAACCCGAAGAACCTCCTGGCCGAGCTTTCTTCTGGCCACAATCCCACCAAGGGGGATGGGTAGCCCTGTCAACCCCTCCCACCACCTGCCAAGGTCAATTATCTCCTCAAGTCCGTACATGGGGTAAGTAAACCTTCCCTCATGGATGATAAGGCCTGCATCCACATCGCCCCTCTGGGTGGATCTCATTATCTCAAAGAAGGGCATTACAGTGGTATCCTTCGCAAGAGCCTCGTCATAAAGCCTCATGAGCAGATATGCTGTGGTGTAGAGACCGGGAATGGCCACCCTTTTACCCCTGAACTCCTCAACAGCCCGGTGCTGCTTTGCAACCAGCAGGGGGCCGCATCCCCTTCCCAGCGCCCCACCGGACTCCAGAAGACAGTATCTGTCAAGGAGATAACCCAAGGCATGGAAGGAGACCTTTGAGATGTCAGGCTCACCCTTCAGGGCAAGCCTGTTCAGCTCCTCCACATCAGCCAGGATGGGCCGGAAACTTATCCCCCTGGTATCAATTCTGCCATTGACAAGTGCGTAAAAGATGAATGTATCATTGGGGCATGTTGAAAAACCTATTGAAAGCTCCATCATATCGCCTTTAGAACAATCTCCTTGAGGGCATTGATGAAGGTGGGGTGGGTGTTCAGGGAATCAACCCTTTCAAGAACCATCCCCAGTCTTTCAGCCAGCCCCCTGTAGAGTATATCAATCTCATAGAGCGTCTCTATATGGTCGGAGACAAAGCTCACAGGCACCACGATAACCCTCTTTACACCCTTCCCCGCAAGGCGTCTTATCTCCTCATCAGTGGAGGGGCCAAGCCATCTCACAGGGCCTGTCCTGCTCTGATAACCGATACTATGGGGTGGCAGTTCATGAGCAGCATCCCTCAGGGCGCTGAGGATTGCCTCAACTGTACCCTTTATCTCCCTTTCATAGGGGTCACCCTCTTCTAAAAAGCTTACCGGCAGGCTGTGGGCACTGAAAAGCAGATGGGTATCTTTAATTCCAGTGCTCTCCAGTTTCTTCAGCACAAGCTCCTTGATGGCCTGGATGTAGAGGGGATTGCTGTACCAGGAGTCTATGAATCTGACAATGGGGATTCTGTATTTCCTGATCTCCTCGTCAAAGTCCTTTTTTGTAGAACCCGTTGTGGCCCTTGAGTACTGGGGATAAAGGCTGAGACCGATTATCATCTCTGCACCCTTTTCTGCAGCCTCCTTAAGGGCATCCCTGATATAGGGATGCCAGTATTTCATACCCACAAGCACATCAAATTCACCATGGGGCTGAAGCACCCTCTTCAGGCAGTGGGCCTGCTCCCTGGTAATCCTCAGTATGGGAGAGCCACCTCCAATAAGGCTGTAGGCCCTTCTTGTCTTTGGTGCCCTGATGGCAGCGATAAGGCAGGCAAGGGGCCTCTGCAAAAAGGCAGGCCCAAGCCGTATAATCTCTCTGTCTGAGAAGAGATTATAGAGAAAGGGTTTTACAGCCTTGAGGGTGTCAGGTCCCCCCAGATTCAGTAGTATTACAGATCTTTCACTCATAAAAAAACTCTATAGATTGTATATGATATTTTAACAAATATTATCAAAAAAGGACTTGATTTTTTATTGGTTAATGTATAATAATATTTATGACCCATCTCCGCCCCCTCGAGATTGGGTCTCCTCATTCGGCCCCATCTCTTTCCCTCCGGGGATGGGGCCCCTCCCAAAATTAAAACAAGGGGGTTTGGGCGGAGCTGAATTCAAGTTCAAATTAACTCCCCGTTACTATCAATACAAAGCCTGCAAACATCAGAATAGCACCCACAAGCCTTTCAAGTACCTGTTTCTCCCTGAAAAAAATAAACCCGTAAAGAGACCCTATCAGCAGGCTTGACCGCTTGATGGAGATCATATAGGCAACGTTGGCAATATCTATGGCATACATGTGGGAGATTATCATGAGGGCAAAGAAGAGGCCGGAGAGGGCCACATACAGGTATTTCAGGTTGAATTTCCTTTTCAGGGTGAATGCCCCCCTGTTGAAGATGATCAGCGGTGTAAAGGCAAGTGTAACAACAGTGAAGTAGGTGGCACCAAAAAACATGGGTGATGAATGTTCCACCCCAACCTTCCCCAGTGATGAGGTAATGCTGTATATAAAGGCAACTATGATCATGTAGACCGAGCCCTTCTCCCTGAAGATGGCCCTGAAGGGCTCAAAAAGACCCTCCCTTATCCTGCTCAGGTTCAGGCAATATCCGCCTGCCGTGACAAAGACTATCCCCACACCACCCTTCAGGGATATCCCTTCTGATGTGATAATGGGTGATGTAAGGGTGAGAAAGAGGGGTGTAAGGGAGAGAAAGGGCAGTGTAAGGCTCAGGGGGGAGAGCTGGATTGCCTTCAGGTAAAGGGCCATGGCAACTATCTCAAGAGGCAGAGCAGAGAAAAAGGCCAGATAGAACTCCCTGTCAAGTTCGGGCACAGGGATGTAAAGGAGGGTGACAAGCAGAAAGGGCAGGGAGATTACAAACCTGATCCATCCAAGGAGGTACTCGTTGCCCTCCCTGAGGGCGCTCTTCAGGAGTGCATCACTTGTGGCAAGTGAGAAAGCTGAAAGTGCTGTCAGGTATATCCAGGCATGGTTCATTTTGCAATATACATGGAAGAAACTGTAAAATAAAAATTAATAAGGATCAATCAGGGCCGTGCCCTCGGACAGATTAATATTATCATAAAGCATCAGGAAAAATACCAGGATACCCATGGATTTAAAGAGGGTCTTGAATAATTTCAAAAAGAAGAGGATTCTTGTTGTTGGTGACATCATCCTTGACCATTATATATGGGGTCTTGTGGATAGGATTTCTCCAGAGGCACCTGTGCCTGTTGTGGATGTTAAGGAGGAGAACTACAATCTTGGTGGGGCAGCAAATGTGGCTGCCAACATCGTCAGCCTCGGTGGCAGGGCCACCGTGCTCGGCATAAGGGGTAATGACATCCACGGCGAGGTTCTTGAAGACCTGATGAGGGAACGCGGTATTGATACATCAGGGATATTTACCGGGAGCCGTCCCACGACGGTAAAGACAAGGGTTATCGCTCACAACCAGCAGGTTGTTCGTTTTGACAGGGAGGAGCGAAGGTCTGTTGACGGGTCAAGATTCAAAAAGATATCGGATTTTCTCCTCTCCTCAAGGGACAAATGGGATGCCATAATAGTGTCTGACTACAAAAAGGGTATGGTAACCAGGAGGATTATGAGACTCCTGGTCAGTGAATTCAAGAGCCGGGGTGCATATCTGGCTGTTGATCCAAAGGTGGGTAACTTCCCCATGTACAGGGATGTATCCATTATAACACCCAATCTCAAGGAGGCATCACAGGGCTCCGGTATTGAGATAAAGGATGAGCAGAGCCTTATAAAGGCAGGTACCGTGCTGCTGAGGCGTCTCAGATGTGATTCCATACTGATTACACGGGGTGAACAGGGGATGAGCCTTTTTGACGGAGAGGGTGTTACCCATATCCCCACAGCAGCAAGGAGTGTCTATGATGTCACAGGTGCGGGTGATACCGTGATTGCAGCATTCACCCTTGCCCATGTGGCCGGTGCAGGGCTGAGGGATGCTGCCATGGTTGCAAACCATGCAGCAGGTATCGTGGTCGGTAAGATCGGCACAGCCTGTGCCACAAAAGAGGAACTGAAGGAGGCCCTTAAAAATGCCTGACAGAGTAGACAGGGAAAGACCCACAGCGGTAGCTCTCCTTTCAGGGGGGCTTGACAGCACCCTTGCCATCCTTGTGTTGCTTAAGCAGGGAATAAGGGTTAAGGCAATCACCTTTCTTACCCATTTCGGTTGTGATATCACGGACAGTTCATCCTGTTCAAGGAATCCCTTCCCGGCAGCGGAGAAATACGGCTTTGAGGTGAAGCTGTGCCACCTTGCTGACAAGTTCCTTGAGATCGTGAAGGACCCCAAGTTCGGCCACGGCAGGAACATGAACCCCTGCATAGACTGCAGGATACTAATGTTGAAAGAGGCAAAGACATACATGGAGCTGATTGGTGCAGACTTCCTTGTCACTGGTGAGGTGCTCGGCCAGAGGCCCATGAGCCAGAGGAGGGAATGTTTTCCCATGATAGATCGTGAGGCAGGCGTGGAGGGTCTCGTGCTGAGGCCACTCAGTGCAAGGCTTCTTCCACCAACCATACCTGAACAGAAGGGGCTTGTTGATCGTGAAAGGCTTTATGCCTTCAGGGGCAGAACGCGCAAGCCCCAGATGGCACTGGCTGAAGAACTGGGGCTTGATGACTATCCATCACCTGCAGGTGGGTGTCTCCTCACCGAACCCACCTATGCCGCAAGGCTCAAAGACCTCCTCACCTATGGGTCTGACCCTGAATTAAAGGATATACACCTTCTCAGGGTGGGCAGGCACTTCAGGCTCTCACCATCCTGCAAGATCGTTGTGGGCAGAAACCGGGAGGAGAATGAAAGGATAAACTCCCTTGCTTCAAGGGATGATATGCTATTTACAGTTCCAGGGGTTGGCAGCCCCACCACCATTCTCTCAGGCAGGCCTTCTGAATCTGATATCCTCCTTGCTGCATCCATCACGGCACGATACTCCGATGCAAAAGGGCAGGGCAGGGTGAATGTCCAGGTCTTCAATACTGATGGCAGGCTCTACACTGTTGAGGTTGAACCAGCCACAATGGATCTCCTTGACAGATACAGGATCCAGTATGTAGAGAAGAGGAGGAAGAAAAGGAGAGGCAGGGCTATTAAGGTTTAGCCGAGATAAGCCTCTCCAGCCTCTTTACAAAGCCCCGGGCGTTCTCAAACCCCGTAAGCCTGAGTTGTCTTATCTCCTGACCGTTCCTTCCAAGAAACACCACGGTGGGAACACCCTTTATCCCGTACTTCTTCTTGATGGTCCGGGAAAACTCGCTTTTGTCCTTTGTCAGGTCAACCTTTACGAAGACAACCCTGCCATCATACTTCTGCACCTCAGGGTCTGAGAATGTAAGTGTGTCAAGCTCCTTGCAGGGGATGCACCAGTCGGCATAGAAGTCTATCACAACCGGCTTTGACTCTGCCTTTGCCTCTTCCAGTACGGTTTCACTGTAAGGCCTCCACTGGATCTCTCCAGCAGCTGACTTTTTTACAGAGGACAGGTAGAACCCTGTAGCCAGCATGATCATGGCTATGGCGACCACGGACTTGACGACATGAAAGCCCCTTGCCTTTTCACCTGAGCGGTCAAATATGACAAGCCATACCCCACCCGCGAGCAGGGAGAGGGAAAAGAGCAGGTTGTATGTTTTTTTATCAAGCACAGGGTCAAGGAAATAAACAGCCATCACTACCAGTATGAAACCGAATATCCGCCTTACCCCGATCATCCACTCACCTGAACGGGGAAGAGCGGAGATCTTGCTTGAAAATGTACCAAGGACAAGATAGGGAAGCCCAAGCCCCAGGGCAAGGAAGAAGAACATGATAAACCCCTTGAAGGGGTCTCCAAGCACAGCCACATAGGTGAGAAGCCCCACCACAAAGGGCCCTATGCAGGGTGCTGCAACTATCCCCATGGTAACACCCATGATGAAGGAACCTGCCACACCTGTCCTTGCCTCTCCGCCCACAACTCTCATGATGAATCCCGGTACCCTGATCTCGTAAAGGCCAAACATGCTCAGGGCAAGCACGACCATTACCAGGGCAATTGCCACGCTCACCACAGGGCTTGTCAGCTGTGTACCGAGCATCTGTCCTGACAATGCAGCCACAGTGCCGAGTATGGAGTACATCACAGCAAGACCAAGCACATAAGAGAGGGCATTAACAAAGCCTTTTCCCTTATGCTCAATGCCTCCAAAATAGGATATTGTAACGGGGATAAGGGGATAAACGCAGGGTGTGAGGTTCAGGGCAAGACCACCAAGAAAGATCAGCGCCAGTGTCAGGAGCATCCCCTTTTCAGCAACCATCCTTGATATGCTCCCGCTTTCTGTGGCCGAGAATCCCTTCTCAGTTCCTGAAGGAGCGGTTGCCTCACCGGTGCTGCCTGAAAATATATGGGCATTCAGGGTCTGAACAAGTGTTCCCTCAGGTGCTACCTGTAGAACAAAAGGTACCGTCTTTTCCGTAGGTGGCAGACATATCTCATCTGTACAGCCCTGGTAGATAAACCTTGCGGGGAGTTTATACCGTCCTGGTTTTACTGTGCTGTCAACATGCCCCCTGATGATCACATAGGACCTGCCGTCAAAAAGCTCAATATTTCCTCCCAGGGATTTCAGGCTGAGGACCTTGTGTGGCGGGAAGATGATCTCCCTGATCTCTATCCCGGAAGGTGGGCTGAACCTCACCTCTGTTGGTATGGCAAACTCATTGGAGGGGCTGTTGCTGTTTATATGCCAGCCTGGCAGTATGTCCATCTCAATGGCAATCCGGAAGTCACTGCCAGCCGCAACCCTGTCTGTTTCATAGTAGGGTTTTAGCTGTACTATTTCTTCAGGGGTAACTGAAAGGGCCTGTATGGGAAGCAGTATTGAAAGGGCCAGGACAAGAAGAATTATCCTATCTCGCACACTCCTCCTCCGAACCCTTTATCTTCTCCACCGCATGGGGGATCACCTCCATGATTGCTTCAAGCCCCTCACGGACAGCCTTCGGGCTACCGGGCAGGTTGACGATCAGGCACTGGCCCTTCACCCCGGCCACAGCCCTTGAGAGCATTGCCCGTGCTGTCTTCTTCAGACCCTCCATGCGCATCGCCTCTGCAATGCCCGGCACCTCCCTGTCAATTACCTCAAGGGTAACATCAGGTGTGATATCCCGTGGGGCAAGTCCTGTACCACCTGTGGTAAGTATGAGGTCCACCTCTCTGGATAACCTCAGGAGTCTCTCCTTCAGGATATCCCTTTCATCAGGTATTATCTCGTAGTGTTTGACCGTCATCCCCATGGTACTGACGAACTCCCTGATGGTCTGGCCGCTCAGGTCCTCTCTTTCACCCTTTGAGCCCTTATCACTGAGTGTTATGATAGCAAGGGATATCATATCAGTCTTTTATCTCTATGGGGTCGCCTATCTTTATTTTTCCTCCCCTCAGGACCCTTACGAATATCCCCTCCTTTGGCATCACACAGTCACCTGCCTGGTAGTATATACTACACCGGCTATGGCACTCCTTGCCAATCTGGCTGACCTCAACCTCAACCCTGCCACCTATCAGCAGCCTTGTCCCAATAGGGAGACTGAGAAGGTCAATACCCTCTGTGGTGATATTTTCTGCAAAGTCGCCGGGGCCTACATCAAGCCCCATATCCTTCATCTTTCTGATGCTTTCCATGGCAAGGAGGCTCACTTGGCGGTGCCATTCTGACGATGCATGGGCATCACCGGATATGCCGAAGTTCTCTCTCAGTTCCACCTCTTCAACAGGTTTCTTTCTCACACCCTTACGGTCGCTTATGTTTATTGAAACAACCCTCGCATTCATAGCTAATATGATAACCTAATAAAAGGATTTAGTGAAAGCCCTGCTTGCAGACTGGTTATCAATCTGTCTGTATTGACTTGGAAATAGAAGAAATATTATACTTAATAGCTCATTATCTGGACGGAAGGAGTGTACGATGGGAGCATATACAACATACCATCCACACAGGAGAAAAAGAAAAAGGACGCACGGCTTCCTCAGAAGAAAAAGAACAAGAGGTGGCCAGAGGGTTCTGAAGAGAAGAAGGGCAAAGGGCCGCAAGAGATTGACAGTCTGAAAAGGTCAGCCGATCTTAAAAGGGTATTTGAAGAGGGCAGGAGATTTGTAGGAACCCATTTTGTTCTCTATATCCTTCCAAATGGTCTAAACAGGTTGAGATATGCTGTGGTGGCTGGAAAGCGATGTGGCAATGCTGTAAAAAGAAACAGGATAAGAAGGATATTAAGAGAGGCCCTCAGGCTCGGTATCAGGGACATTAACACCTGTGATTATGGTTATGATATAATACTTGTCGGTAAGAAGGTGGCCTGGAAAGCAAAGACACAGGATATACACAGTGAGTTACGGGACATACTATCAGACCTGAGAAAAACGAAATAATGAAAAAATTTCTAATTTTACTAATAAAATTCTATCAACTCTTCATATCCCCAGTTTTACCAGGGAGTTGCAGGTTTGTACCGACCTGTTCCGAGTATTCAAAAGAGGCAATAAGGAAATACGGCGCGCTGAAGGGAAGTCTACTTACCATTAAAAGGATATCCAAATGCCACCCCTTCCATCCAGGTGGTTATGATCCTGTAAGGTGATAGGGTATGGAGGAAAACATTAATAAAAAAATGCTTCTTGCCTTGACACTCTCCCTTGTGGTGTTGCTTGTCTACCAGATATTCTTTGCACCTCCACCACCTCCACCTAAAAAAATTCCACCGAAAAAGGAGCAAGCCGGAAAAGTAACACCCCCGGAGAAGAAGGTGACAGCCAGTTCTGTGCAGGGCGTTATCCCGCCAACAAAGGCAGTAAATGAAAGAAGAATAACAATAGATACGCCTTTTTATCAGGCCCTTCTTTCCACCAGGGGTGCTACCATCGCTGGATGGAAGCTGAAAAAGTACTTTGATGACAAAGGTCAGGAGATCGTCCTTGAGAAAGACTCAGCAAAGATCCCTGCCCTTGCCATAGGGATTGATGATAATTTCTCATTCGGACAGGTCAATTTTGAGGTAAACACAAAGACCGACAGAATAGCCCTTGAGAAACCGGATGACAGAGTTTCAATACGATTTACATACAGTGACGGGATAAGAAGAATTATAAGAACCTATACCTTCTATGGCAGTGACTACAGGGTTGATGTTACCGATGAGGTATC
>DROX01000065.1 GCA_011321725.1 Nitrospirota bacterium
AAGAAAAATAAGCACCACACCTTATTCACAGTGAGCAGTAAGCAGTGAGCAGTAATAAAGGCCCAGAGGTGGTTCATCATGGCATTGATGCAATGGGATTTAAATAATAAAAGACAGAGTCTATTAGGACTTAGGTGTATAGATAAGGGTCTTGATGTAAGATACCTGAGGTATTGCTACATGGCATTCTTCACCACCTCTGGGCCTATAGGGTTTGTTTCTTTATTTGTTTTAGTGTATAACGATAAAAATGAGGTTACTTTATTGATTAATCCTGTGGTTGGCTTATTTTTATGAGGTGCCCTGCCTTGACAGGGTTTTGTTTTTGCCAGATATGATTACAACTTGAATCTTAGCAAGGAGGTAGCAACCCTATGAAGATGATTTCAGCAGTGATCAAGCATTACAAGCTGGAGGAGGTCAGAAAGGCCCTCACCGATGCCGGTGTCCAGGGCATGACGGTCATTGAGGTGAAGGGCTTTGGTCGTCAGAAGGGACATCTTGAGGTATACCGTGGGGTTGAGTACGAGGTAAAATTCCTGCCCAAGGTAAAGATTGAGGTGGCTGTCCCTGATGAGAGGGCTGATGAGATTGTGGATATAATTACAAGCTCAGCCCGTACAGGCGAGATAGGAGATGGCAAGATATTTATCTATAATCTTCAGGATGTGGTAAGGATAAGGACCGGTGAACGGGGGGAAGAGGCATTATAACTTATAGCATGTAGATTGTGGTTTTCTGAGGATAAAGACAAGTTTTACCTGAATAAAGGGGCTGTGGCCAGATGGCCACAGCCCCTCTTGATATATTTAAATATCATAGTAGAGGAAGAATTCGTAGGGGTGTGGTCTCAGCCTCAGGGCGTCAACCTCGTTTTCCCTCTTGTACTCAATCCAGGTCTGCAGCGCATCCTCGGTAAAGACATTGCCCTTCAGGAGGAAGTCATGATCCTTTTCAAGTGCATCAAGTGCCTCATCAAGGCTGCCGCATATCTGGGGAACCTTTGCAAGCTCCTCAGGTGGAAGCTCATAGAGGTCCTTGTCCATTGCCTCTCCCGGGTCTATCTTGTTCTCTATGCCATCAATGCCTGCCATCAGCATGGCAGCAAAGGCAAGGTAGGGGTTACATGAGGGATCAGGGAAGCGGACCTCAATCCTCTTTGCCTTTGGTGAGGGTGAGTACATGGGGATCCTCACAGCAGCGGAACGGTTTCTTGCCGAGTAGGCAAGGTTCACTGGTGCCTCAAACCCGGGAACAAGCCTCTTATAGGAGTTTGTTGTGGGGTTTGTAAGGGCAGCCAGGGCGCGGGCATGCTTCAGTATTCCGCCGATATAGTAGAGGGCAATTTCGCTGAGTCCTGCATAACCATCACCTGCGAAGAGGGGCTGACCATCCTTCCAGATGCTCTGATGTGTATGCATTCCAGAGCCATTATCACCAAATATGGGCTTTGGCATGAATGTGGCGGTCTTGCCGTGGGACCTTGCAACATTCTTTACGATATACTTAAAGAGCATCAGGTTGTCTGCCTGTCTCACAAGGGGGGCATACCTCATATCAATCTCACCCTGCCCTGCAGTGGCAACCTCATGATGCTGGGCCTCCACATGAATTCCGCATTTCTTCATTATGTTCACCATCTCGGTTCTCATATCCTCAAGGCTATCCGTTGGTGGAACGGGGAAATAACCCTCCTTATGACGTGGTTTGTAACCCAGGTTGGGATTCTCCTCCTTGCCTGAATTCCATATACCCTCAACAGAGTCAACAAAATAATATCCGCTATGTGCATTCTGGTCGTAACGGATATCATCAAAGATGAAGAACTCCGCCTCGGGGCCGAAATAGGCGGTATCACCAATCCCCGTGGATTTCAGATACTGGACCGCCTTCTGGGCTATATAACGAGGATCCCTTGTGTAGGGCTCTTTTGTAATCGGATCAACAATGTTACATATCAGGCTGAGGGTTGGGTACTTCCTGAAGGGATCCAGGATAGCTGTCTCAGGATCGGGAATTATCAGCATATCAGAGGCATTGATTGCCTGCCAGCCCCTTATGGATGAGCCGTCAAATCCAACCCCTTCCTCAAAGGTCTCCTCTTTCAATTCATCAATGGGTACAGAGAAGTGCTGCCAGATACCGGGAAAATCAATAAATTTGAAATCCACCATCACCACATCATTTTCCTGGGCAAAGGTGATTACATCTTTTGGTGTCATTTGGACCTCCTTAATTGAAATTTAGATTTATCGGCAATCAATTACCGATAGGCTAATATATTTTCTCATCAAATGTCAAGAGAAAAAGAGAAAAGATAAGTATTTGAAAATTGTCTATTACTTTATGTTATAATGCAATATGTCCTTGGATGACCACAAGTTAAGGGTTTTCTGTACTGTAGCAGAGACAAAGAGCTTTTCCAAGGCCTCAGAGATCATCCATCTCACACAACCAGCAGTCAGCCTCCAGATCCAGGCGCTTGAGGAGCTCTACGAGACAAAGCTCTTTGACCGGACAAGCAGTGCCGTCACCCTCACGCCTGCAGGTGAGGTGCTCTACAAATACGCAAAGCATATCCTTGCCCTTTATGCCTCAGCGGAGAAGGAGATAGGGGAACTCACCGGGCTTGTCAAAGGTAGCATCGCCCTTGGTGCAAGCACCACCATCGGCAACTATCTCCTGCCAAAGGTAATCGCCGATTTCAGGAAGGCCAGGCCAAAGATCAAGATCCACCTTCAGGTAGGAAACTCAAAGCGGATCGTGGAGCTTATCAACTCGGGCAACATAGACCTCGGACTCGTTGAGGGTGAGGTCTCAAGACAGAAGATCTACAGGGAGAAGCTTATAGAGGATGAGCTGTGCCTCATTGTGCCACCTCAGCATCCGTGGGCCAAAAGAAGGGATGTCTCCATACTGGAACTCACGAACGAGCCCTTCATCTTTCGTGAGGAAGGCTCCGGTACAAGGCAGGTGATAGAAAAATACCTTGCAAAGAATGGTCTGACCCCCCAGAACATGAAAATAACAATGATCCTTGGAAGCACTGAATCAATCAAACATGCCGTGGAAAACGGCATGGGTGTCTCAATAGTGTCAAGATGGGCAGCCCTTAAAGAGGCAAAGTTCGGCACCCTCAAGCTGCTGAGTTTCAGGGAAGAAAAGATGATGAGAGAGTTCACCCTTATTACACCGAAGAACGAGGTGCTTTCTCATGCAGCTGAGGAGTTTCTTGAGTATATCAAGAAATATCCCTACGATAACCTTCTGAATGTCTAATCTATTATAATCCTGCCGCTGCCCTGCCTGACCTCGCCGATTCTCCAGCAGGTTAGTCCAGACTCCTTGAGTATATGAAGATTCCCGGGTTTGATAGTGAAAAGCAGCCCGCCAGATGTCTGGGGATCTGACAGGATCAGCAGTGACTCTTCTTCCACCCCTGGGGCATCTATGTAGCTTTTGTGAAAATTCAGGTTGTTGTAGGCACCCTCAGGCACTATACCCATCTCCACGAACTCTCTGACCCCTTCAAATACAGGTACAGACTCCAGCCTTATATGAAAATCCACCTCTGTATCCCTGAGCATGTTACAGGCATGTCCCAAAAGACCAAACCCGGTAACATCTGTGCAGGCTGTTGCATGAGCAGACAGAGCCACCCGGGCAGCCTCGGCGTTGAGGGTACACATCCACTTTATTGCCTCGCTGATGCCATCCTCATCCACCTTCCCTCCCTTCAATGCTGTGGTAAGAACACCCGTACCGACGGGCTTTGTCAGGATGATATGATCTCCAGGGGCAGCCCCCTCTTTCCTGAGAACCCTCTGGGGTCTAACAATACCTGTCACGGAAAGACCAAACTTCATCTCCCTGTCTTCAAAGCTGTGTCCACCAAGAAGGCAGGCTCCGGACAGGGCAATTGACTCCATGGCCCCCTTCAGTACCAGTTCAAAGACATCCATCTCATAGTCACAGGAGGAAAACCCGAAGATGGCAAGGCATGTCAGGGGGGTACCACCCATTGCGTATATATCGCTCAGGGAGTTTGTGGCGCTTATCCTGCCGAAGAGGTAGGGGTCGTTGACGAGTGGTGTTATCACATCCACCGTCTCAACAAGGGCGGTATCCTCATTTAGCAAAAATACCCCGGCATCGTCACCAGGGGGAACAAGCATACGCTTGTCCTCTGGTGCCTCCAGGACATGGAGAAGCTCGGACAGGTCCGCCGGACCCACCTTGCCAGCTCAGCCGGCAGCCTTAACCTTCTCTGTTAATCTCCATTTTTTCATTTCAGGCCCTGGTTATTCCTCTTAATCCTATAAACTCCAAGGATAAAATTTCTGATTACTTATTATACCCATTATGGAATCTTCACGCAAAAAACTATCCCAAAATCACTGACCAGAAGAAATATCAAAACAGATAAAAGACGGGCAGGTATTGGCTTTGAGCGGTTTTGGAAAATCAGAAAAGGTTCAATTTTGTGATTTGAATCCTTGCGCCACAACCACAATTATGTTAAACTCAAAATTATCCTTAAGGAGATTAAGTATGAAAAACAAACAGGTACGCCAGCGTTACTACATATCAAAGGAGTTGAGATTCTCCATAGCCCTCATGATCCTGTGGTCATTCCTTGCCGTGGGACTGTTGATGCTTTTTACAAAGGAGATCGGGATTGACAATGAGAACAAACTGCCTGCCTTCATTATAGTGCTTGGTGGTTATGGGATCATATGCTTTTTTCTGACCATGATATTCTCACACAGACTCATAGGACCCTTTGAAAGATTAAAGCTGGAACTCAGGCTTATAAGGAGGGGTAATTACGGTCAGCGACTCAACCTGAGGAAAAAGGATGATATATATATCCGGTCTTTTATTGACGAGGTGAATCATCTTATTGAAGATATTGAACGGTACCACCACTTCACAGAAGAGGTAAAAAAGGGGATTGATGAGGAATTTCTCAGGATAATCTCTATATATGACACCTCAAATCTATCTAAAGAGCAGCAAAAAGACATGTTGATTGAGTTCTACAAGAATATAAAAACACGGCTTGAAGGACCGCCACCCTCTTGATCATAATAAATACATAATGAAAACCCCTTTCAACCTGAACGAAGAACAACTGAGCGCTGTAAACCACCCCAAAGGCCCCCTCCTTGTCATAGCGGGTCCTGGAACAGGCAAGACCCTTACAATAGTGGCAAGGATAGTACATCTACTGGAGCAGGGCGTAAGACCCGAGAGGATTGTAGCCATAACATTCACAAATAAGGCAGCAGAGGAGATCAGGCAGCGGGTGCACAACTATTGTGGCACTGCCTCTGAGGCTGTCTTTATCGGCACCTTCCACAGACTCGGGCTTTTTATACTCAGGGAACATTACAACCTTGCTCCTGTGATAGCCACAGAGGGGGAACTGCTTGAGATATTAACAGCGATAGCTGGTAAAGAAAAGGCCTCAAGGCTCAGGCATAGCATCTCCTACCACAAGAATACCCTCACACCTTTAGGGTCTGAACTCAAGGAGCAATACAGGGCCTACGAGAAGGCACTCTCAGAGAGGGGGCTGATAGATATAGATGACATACTGCTACACACGATAAGGCTCCTGGATGCAGAGGGGCCTTCAGGGCATGACAGGCCCTGTTTTGAGCATCTCATTGTTGACGAATACCAGGACATCAACCTGTTACAATACAGGCTACTGAGGGCACTGCTCGGAGATGATAAAAATATCTTTGCCGTGGGTGATGCTGACCAGTGCATATACTCCTTCAGGGGCTCGGACAGCAGGTTTTTCCTTACCTTCCGGGAGGACTTCCCTTCCTCAAGGGTTGTAAGGCTTTCAAGAAGCTACCGTTCAACTGCCACGATCCTCGGGGCTGCCAGCTCTGTAATAGGTCATAATAGAAAAAGGATCCCCATCACTCTCATTCCTGACAGGGCAGAGGGGAAAAGGGTACGCATCCTCTCCCTTCATGATGACAGGGAAGAGGCAGAATACATAGCAAGAGAGATAAAGGAACGAACGGGCGCCACCTATCATGGTGAACTCTTTAAAAATCCTGAAGGCGAGCAGGCCTGTCTCTTTTCAGAATTTGCAATCCTTATCAGGACACACACTCTTGCCCCATCCATCCGGAGGGCACTGGAGCAGAGGGGAATCCCTGTAAAGGTGGTAGCAGAGAAGAGGCTCTCTGAATTTCCCTCCACAAAGACATTCCTGGACTACCTTGAGGCAATAATTAACGCAGATGAGGATGCATTAATGAGAATCATTAATACACCACATAGGGGGATCGGCCCTAAAACAATCTCGGAGATAAAATCCATCTCTGTTGAGAAAAATCTGGGCATACCTGAGGTGCTTGAAAGATTCTTTGCAAGAAAGAAACAGATCAGGGGATTCATGGATAACTTTAATCTACTTTCCAAAAGCAGGAACAAACCCTTTTCATGGTTATGTAGAGAGACAGCAGAAAAGTTTAACCTCCTTGAGTATTTTTCAAAAGAAAGGCCCCTTTTAGAGCATATGCTCTCACTGTCCAAAGCCCATGATCACGGCCCCGCTACCGAAGCCTTCAGGAGATTTAAAGAGGAGATATTCTGTGAACATGAATTTGACCTCATTGACAGGGGAGCAAACTTTGTACCTATACTTACCATCCATGCCTCAAAGGGGCTTGAGTTTCCCGTGGTCTTCATTGCTGGTGCAGAAGAAGGGATTATTCCCTTCAGGGATGCGGATATTGAAGAAGAAAGGCGGCTCTTCTATGTTGCCATGACCAGGGCAAAGGAGGAACTCATTATAACCCATGCAAGTCAAAGATTCCTCCACGGAACAGTACAGACCCGGAGGGCTTCACCCTTTCTGTCTTTTGAGAAAGAATTAAAGGAAGAGAGGGTGATAAAAGAACCTGCAAGAAAAAGACCTGTCCAGAAGGGGCTATTCTAACTTAGTTGGCAAACCAAAAAATAAGGCCCACAATAGGGGTGCAACTGTCCTCGATTTGTATTATTTTTACATTGCAGATGTATGGTATAATCTATTGTTTCTCTGAATCTATTGTAGGAACAGAAGTGCCTGTTGACCAGAACCCATGAGACTCCGGTAGCAATATATGTGATTTTTCAGGGGCTGAAAGGAGATTGGAAGATATGAAAATAGGGATCGTTGGTCTTGCAAACTCAGGGAAAACAACCATCTTCAACGCCCTTACAGGACAAAACATACCCACCACGATCTATTACACCACAGAGGCAGA